>NZ_CANCWK010000029.1:0-20051 GCF_947381495.1 Limosilactobacillus galli
AAATCCTCCTGTACTGAATCTTATGTCTTCAGTATAGGGGGATTGGTCGACCGCGCCTAGACGTATCGTTATTGACTACTTACGTTGTGATTTGATTGTAGTAATTTTCGTGACCTATTGATCAGTGTTAAATATATTGCTTGATTAGACCACTCTTTATAGTAGAGAAGGACCGTCTTTTTGAGATGCTTCTTGATCGTTGCCGGAGTCTGATGTTCAAAGGGACAGATAGACGGCGATAATATACTTTGATTACTGGAGGAATTGCAATTGAATAGTAGTAAACGGATAGTTACTACGGCGACACTTGCTGCAGCAGCTCTTGCAGGGATTACGGTATCCACTAATGCGCAAGCTGATGAATTGACGAATAATAACGGGGTGAAGGCACAACAAAACGCCCAGGCCCCGTGGCAGACTAAACTTAATCAGGCCCAGCAAAGGGTGACCAGTGCCCAGGACAATCTGACGAATGCCAATAGTGCAGTCAGTGCTGCCCAAGGCAACGTAACCTCAGCCCAGGGACAGCTAACCAGTGCCCAGAATGCTGCTAGTGCGCAGCAGGCAGTGGTTTATAGTGCTCAAACGAATGTCAATTCTGCTAGTGCCGCAGCTAGTTCAGCCCGGCAAAACTTGGCTAAGGCGAAGACGTCAGCATCACCGGCAGAGATTGCCAAGACGAAGCAGGCGATTACTGATCAAAGCAAACAGGTTCAGGCGGACCAGATGGCATTGAACACGGCTAAGTCCGCAGCGGCAGAATCAAATAAAAAGGTTAACACGGCCAAGGACCAGGTAGCGACGGTTACCAACCAGCAGAGTGCTCAACAAGCCGCGGTCGCTAGTGCCAAACAGAGTCGTGATCAAGCCAATTCAGCATTGAGCGACGCCAAGAAGCAGACCGCCGAATCGCAGAATACCCTGACGACCGCACAGCAGGGTGTTGCAACGGCTAAGGATGGTATCTGCGGAAACGGCTTTGACTAATGCTCAGCAGGCCAAGGACGTTGCAACAAAGGACGTTACGAACGGTAAGAGTAAGGTTCAAGCAGCCGACGCAGCCGTGAAGTCAGCCCAGGATAATCAACAACAAGTGGCCGCTCAGGTTGCCGCAACCAACACGAAGTTAAGCCAGGATCGTGCAGCTCTCGAGACGGCTAGCCAGGCTGTTACGGCGGCTAAGCAAGGGGTTAAGCAAGCTCAGGATAATATTGTTGCTTTGCAGAACGCTTTGCCGATGTTTAATTTTACGTCCGAGCAGATTGCGACAACGAAGGCCTTGGCTCAAGAAATAGCTACTGACATTGCCAACTACCAGTATCTCGGAACATATACGATTCAAAATGCCAACGCCTTCCAAAATTGGGCTAATGCCATGACGAATAGTCAAATACAGTCTGATTTAGATATGGGGAGATTTAACGACTATTTTAAACAGATCGCGTCTACGTATAATAATTGGACCGATAATCTTCAAAAAGATCGTGATGAAACCGTTAATCTTAAAAACGTCACAGCTGACCAGGCTAATGAACTGTCAATCTTTACAGCTGACCTGCTTAATAAGATTGCCAATCAATTAGGAATTTCTGGGATAGTAAGTAAAGAGGTTGCGACTGTCGGTGCCAGTGAGCTTGCTAATGAAGTTGTTAAATTATGCGAAAAAGATGGGAAATCAGATGGTCACTATATTTACGCTCTTCACCAAGCTTATTATGACCATGGCTTAGCGAATACCCCGGCTAGTGATAGTGAAAAAAATACAATGGGTGAAAATGACTATGGAGAATCACTGTCGACCTATTTTAGCAGTAATCTTTCCAGCGAGATGAGCATGGCTGAGGTTAAGCAACAACTTGTTCAAGTCATCGCGGGGATGCTCTTTGTTGACAAGGGTTCTATGATGGGACACGCAATCTCCATGTGTGGACTTGACAATATTTATAACGCTAATAAGGAACAAGTTATTGGGGTTGCACCATCATTCGTAGAAACTAATGATGACAATGCTCTTTCCTTCCACATTAACCAGCCGCAATCAGATCTGCTTGATAGTGCTAATTCAAAGCAAGCGGGGATTACCACTCCTCTCCAGACGGGCAAGCCTTCTGATGGCAAGGCAGAATTGGCCCAAGCCCAGGCTACACTGGCTGCTAAGGAGAAGGACGCCGCTGCCAAGCAAACCGCCGTTGATGAGGACAACACCGAGCTCACGCAATTGAACAAGGATTTAGCTGCTAAGAAGCAGAAGACGCAACAGGCTCAGGCCCAGCTGGATACCGCTAGCGATGCCCTGAAGGGTTCCCAAACGGCTTTGACCAGTGCTCAGGATAAGATCACGGCAGCCAATGCCGCTCTGGCGAAGGCCCAGGCTCGATTACAGACTGCCCAGCAAGCTGTTGCCACGGCTACGCAGGACGTAGCCAAGGCCCAGAAGACACAGCAGGATAAGCAGACTGCCCTTAACAACGCCCAGACGAAACTAAACAGCGAACAAAACAAGCTGGACACTATTAACCAGCAGTTGAAGGCTCAACAGGCAAATCTGACTACTGCTCAACAGGCTGCTACTAATGGGCAACAGACGGTTGCTGCCGCTACCCAGGCGCTCACAAAGTCTCAGGCAAAGTTGCAGAACCTGCAGAACCAG
The DNA here is from genome assembly GCF_947381495.1 of Limosilactobacillus galli. Lineage (NCBI taxonomy): Bacteria > Bacillati > Bacillota > Bacilli > Lactobacillales > Lactobacillaceae > Limosilactobacillus > Limosilactobacillus galli. Next base: position 2,651 of record NZ_CANCWK010000029.1, read on the forward strand.
TTACAGGCTATGCAAGGACAAACGAAGGCAATTCAAGAAGCTCAAACCGCTTTGACCAAGGCGACTGCGGCCCTTACCGCAGCTGAGCAGGAACTGCAGAAGCAACAGGCTGCCCTGGTACAGTTGAAGAAGACCGTAAGTGATAATCAGGCCAAGGTTGCCGATGCCCAGGCTAACCTGAAGAAGGCCCAAACTACGGCTGCGGCTGCCAAGAATGCGCTGGCAAAGGCTAATGCCGAGCTTGCTAATGCCCAGCCTGATTCCGTAAAATATGGCAAGCTGGTTAAGATTAAAGCGGTCGTAATCACGGTCGGTGACAAGCTTCCTAACCCGATTATTGATAACGGTAGTATCGTGGTGGACACGCCTTCTACCCAGTCAATTGTACTGATGACGTTAGCCGCCGCTTCTGATTAGTTGCCTGCCGGAACGATTGCCAAATGGGCTAACTATGATAAGGTAAATCATGATGCTGCTAAGGCTGGAACGTATGCAGAGGATGTGCTGGTTATCTTCCCAGACACGTCGACTTACACAGTTAAGGGAGTAACGTTGACGGTAAGGCCGGCTAGCGTCCAGCCAACACAGCCAAGCACCCAGCCGACGCAGCCAAGTGCCCAACCAACGCAGCCGAGCGCCCAGCCGACGCAGCCAAGCACTCAGCCAACGCAGCCAAGCGCTCAGCCGACGCAGCCAAGCGCTCAGCCAACGCAGCCAAGCGCCCAGCCAACGCAGCCAAGCGCCCAGCCGACGCAACCAAGTGCTCAGCCAACAGCTCAATCGATTGAACAGTCTACTCAAGCAGGAACGAAATCGGCAGAATTAAGCGAGCAGGCTGTTGAGCACTTAACTAGTGCTCAAACCGTAAGCTCACGTGGCCAAGTTGCACTAACCAATACCGGATCACAAGCAACTAAAGCTATCACTGGTCAACAAAATTCAACTGACCAGGCAGCAAAGCAATTGCCACAAACAGGAAATAATAATAACCAAGCAATTGCACTGATTGTTGTAGCATTTACTGCTGCTTTAAGCTTGCTCGGTATCAAGAAACGTCGTAACTAGCATTTTGTTTAGCTTAGTTAAGCAGCGCGTGTCCAGATTTGGGCACGCGCTGCTTTAGTTGTAGGATCGGCTATTAATCTTCAACGGTCGCTAACTAAATGACCAGCTTTTACGTCAGCCAGCTTAAAGTCTGCGGCAGGCTGAGCGTGGGTCTCATGATGCATCCAGGAGTGATATAATAAAGATATTATCAATCTGATAGGAAGTGCAATCATGGACAAAAAGAAGATCCTTCACCAGCTCTGGAACCTGCTGCAGCTGTGCATTGCCGCGCTGCTTCTCTACTACATTGTTAACTACTTGGATATGTTGATTAAATAGTCAAAGAGCAGCCCGGGCGTTTTACCCGGGCTGCTCTTTACTTGGCGGTGTGCTCACCGAATTAGGCTAAAATAAACATTGAATACATTGCTTTGGAAGTGACAGAAAATGAAAAAATTAGTAACGGGAATGGCCACCGGCATCGCGGCCTTGATACTGGCCGCCTGTGGGAGCCAGGCAAAGAGCAGCTCAAGCAGCAGTTCCAGTAGCTCGTCCAGCCAGGTTGCTAAGAGCACGAGTTCGCGCAGCGCTTCCTCGATGACGGCTAGTTCTTCATCGGCGGAGACCAACGTTGACAATAAGAACGTCGGCGTATTTGTGGCGCTGCTGGCCAGCCCGGATTGGTTCAAAGAGGGCATTGACGGCGGGATGTACTACGGTGACAACGCCGCAAGCTATGATCTTGGCAAAAACATGGCTGGTTATAGTTTTATTACGGCCAATGGTGACCCGACTAGTTATATTTATTATAAGGTCAACGGCGACAATGTAACCTACAAGCAGTGGGTCCCTGGTGAAGACTCGGTTGCGGATGGCCACATGGAAACTAAGACCATTAGCCTGTCACGCCTTGAGAATGATTACTACGTTAACCAGGACCAGAAGAATGAGATCGATGGTTACGCCAACCAGTTGAAGTCGGAGGCAGATTACGTCAGTTCAATGAAGGATGACGACAACTAGGCACCCATTGACCGGATCACAGGATGGGTGAGTAAGCCTGTTAAATTAATCAAATAGTCAAAAAAACAGCGCGGACAAACTCCGCGCTGTTTTTTAGTTCCATTCGGTACTGAAAGAAGCAATTCTGATCAGTACCGTTTTTTAGTGTTGACGATATTTGAAAACCCAGGTGATGATCGCAGCGATGGCTGTCCAACAGAGCCCGACCAGGGAAATCAGTGCCCCGGTCCGCAGCCCGGGCGTCTGATAGGTAAAGACGACCTGGTGGCTTCCCCGTGGCAGGTAGACCCCGAGGAAGGCTTGGTTGGTGCGGACGGTCTTGGCCGGGTGACCATTGACCATGACCTGCCAACCGCCGGAGTACGGAATGGACGAGGTCAGGACCCCCGCCCGCGGCGTCGTAATCCGCCCGCTGACCCGGTTACGACTGAATTGCAGATTGGTCAGGGCGTGCCGCTGAATATTCCGCACCTCCTGGGTGTAGTTGCTATCCAGCTTCTCGGCGACGACCCGGTACTTGAGCTCATAATTCCCCAGCTTGGATGGCTTGAAGGTCAGCTTCTGCGGCAGGTTGCCGTCGTAGTAGCCGATGTTCAGGGTGCCGTTGGTGACGTGCTTGAAGAGCGAGAGGACGTTCTGCTTGGCCTGGATGACGCTGGCCGTCCCGAACCGGCTGGAGTAGTTCAGCTGGAACGAGATGTCCGGCGAACCATTCAGGACGTGGTAGCGCCAGTAGCGGTACTTGTTGAAACGCTCGTTAAAGACGCTCCCCGGGTTATTGGCCATGGCCTGCCGGTGGTGCATATCGTGGTCGATTTGCTCCTTCATGGTGAAGGGCGTGTACTTGATCTTGCTGAACTCGATGTGGAGCTCGCTGCCCCGAACCCGCTGGCGGAAGGCCTTGCTTTGCATCTGCGGAAACTGAAGCTGGTACTTCTCATCGCTGTCGATGTACTTGAGCTTGGCCGGATTGATCGTGTTGAAGCGGTTGGAAACCAGGGTACTCTTGAGCGGGATCACGGTCCGGTGGAGCTTAGCCGCCCGCATCCCCGTCGTCGGCCCGTTCACCACGACCCCGCTGGCCAGGGCCCGTTCCTTTTCCGTCGGTGATAGCTGCTGGTAGCGGGCATGGCTGATGTAGCGGTCCTGCCAGTAGATCAGCGGGAAGGCATTGTTGGTCTTGTAGCGCTCGGTCTGAATCGGAATCAGCTGGTCCTTACTGGTAGCGGAGCTGGGTTGGCCGACGTCGTAGTTGATGATTGGCTGGCTGGTCTTATCGAGGAAGTAGCCCGCCGGAAGCTTAGTCGCGTTGGCCCCGTTGCTCTGGACAAAGAGGTAGCGGACCCCGAAGAAGTTGTTCATTACGGTCCGGTCATCAGCCTGGCGGATCGGAATGTTGGCCTGGTACTGGTTGTTCTGCAGGCTGGTATTGAACTCGCCGAGGTACTTGTTCTGCAGGGAGTAGTAGGAATCGATATTGTGCAGGCCTGAGGTCAGGTCGTTATCGAGGTTGGGCCCCGCAATGATCTGGTTCTGGCTGATGGTCGAAACCCGGTAGCTCGGGGTCCGGCTCAATCCCTGGTCCAGCCCCCCGTAACGGTTGGCCGTGATGGCCTGGTATTCGCCCCGGGAGAGCATCTTGTCAGTGAAATCCCCTTTATATGGAAAGGCGGCGTAGATAGCGTTGAAGCCGGCATTGAGGAGGACAATCGCCAGCAACCAGCGGTCCGGGAAGCGGGTTTTATGAAAGTTGATCAGCCAGAGAGCCATCAGGGAGATGATCAGGAAGAGGACCGGCATGAAGATGTCGTCGTTGTTGGCGAAGTAAAAGGTAGCGATCAAGACTGCCAGGTAGATGATCGTGGCCACGTTGAGGATCCAGAGGGTGTGGCGGCTGAACTGCGGGGCGTCCTGGGCGAGAATGCAGACCGCCATGGCCAGCGGCAGGTAGATCAAAAGAGTCCACCGGTTGGAGGCTGACATCATCCCGTTGAAGAAGGCGCCGACCGCCGGGATCAGGAGCATGACCAGTGATAGCCCCAGACTGATCGTCAGTAGGGGGTACTTCTTGGGCCGGGAGTAGATGTAGACCAGGGCCAAAAAGCCGATTGAGACCACCCCGAGGGCCGTCCAGTACATGAAGTACCACTGGCCCCCGTTGATCAGCTGCTTAGGCAGGAAGAGGTAGTAGTAGAGTGGGTAGACCTTCAGGCCGTTGGCGAACTGGGCCCCAGTCCGGGTTGAATTGGTGACAGCGATGATCTCGGGCACCAGGAGGACTGCCGAGAGCAGGAGACTGGTCACGGTGGCAAAACTCAGCTTGCCCAGGGTGCGGAGGTAGTTCAGGTTAGTCCGGTCGTGGGTCAGCACCCGCAGAACCAGGTAGGCCAGGGCCCCAATGCCGAGGACAAAGGCCAGGTAGTAGTTGCTAATCAGCATCCAGGTGAAGACCCCGGTCAAGGGCCAGGCCGAGCCACCCTTAAGAACCCGCTCAATTTGGACCACGATCAATGGAAAGAGAATGAAGGGGGTCGTGAAGAAGGGCTGGGCGACGGCCGCGTACAGGAGAAAGGCGTTGACCGTGTAGGCAACCGTCCCGATCAGGATGACATGGTTGCGGAAATTGAAGTGCTGGGCGAAGTAGACGAAGGCTAGGCCGACGCAGTACATCCGCACCATCGCGATCACCTGGTAGGCCATCGTCATCTTGGCCGTCGGGAAAAGGAGGGCCAGGTAGGCGAACACGTCGCCGATGGTGTAGTAGGAATAGACCTGGAAGGTGTCGGTTCCCAGCCCCATCTGCCAGGACCAGAACGTCAGCCGGCTGGGGTGGTGGAGAAATTCAATCAGGGCCGCCCGGTACTTGACCAACAGCGGCAGGTGCTGGTTGAGGGCGTCCTTGCTGAGGATGAAGGTGTGCCCGGTGACCAGGTAGGTGCCGAAGATGCAGGCCGCCAGGAAGATGAATATGACGGTGTATTCCAGATAGAGTTTGCGCAGGCCGTGTCGGCGGGTGAATGAAAATTCCATGATTGCTCCTTGAAAATGAAAAAATAAAATCCTTAAACATTCTAGCATTTAATTACTATGGATGCAGGAAAAGGTTAGCGTTGTAATCTAGTAATGAATAATTCAAGTTATGTTATAATGCTTTCAGAGATGAAGTCGCCAGGTTTATGGCACACAAAGGCCCTCAGCAAGGTTGCAAGATGCTGAGGGCTTTTTCTTGTTACTTCTCCTTATGATGTTCTCCCTGCTGCTGGTCGATCAGCAGCTGCTTGATCTCGTTGAGTTCGGCGTGGAGCGCGTGATTTTCGGCCTCCAGGCGGTCCAGTTGCTGGCCCATCTTGGCCTCGTCCTCCTTGGCGAAGAACTCGGTGATTGTCCCGGTCAGCATCCCGATGAAGCCGATGCCGAGCAGCATCAGGATGATGGCAGCACCCCGGCCGATCCCGGTTTTGGGGATGACGTCGCCGTAGCCGATCGTCGTGGCGGTCGTGATCGCCCACCAGAGCGCAGTTCGGTAGGAGACCCGTTCGGAGATACAGAACATCGCGGCGGCCACCATGATTACGGCGACACTGATGTAGAGGTAGTAGACCAGTTCGTTGCGCTTGAAGAAAGTGGCCAGCCGTCCGGTGAAGCCGACCAGGCGGAGGAGGCGGAAGAGCTTCAGCATCTTGAGCGTCCGCCCGATTTGCGAGATTCGGAAGAACGAAAACAGGGAGCTGGCGGGGATGATCGAGAGCAGGTCGAAGATGTTGTTTTTGAAAAACGCCCGCTTATCCTTGGCCCGGACCAGGCGGGTAAAGTAGTCGATGGTGAAGACGAGCCAGATCCCGTTATCGATCAGGCTATATGGGTAGGCATCGATGTTGATCTGCTTAGCGTAATAGGCGATGAGCATGACGATCGAGATGATCGCGAGGATCGCAATGATGATTTGATAAGTAATGTAGGTTAGTTTGTTGTGCACGATTTGCGCCACTTTCCGGAGTTAAATTTAGTTTCTGTAATAATAATAGTATAATTAGGGTAAATACAGTAGCAGAATTTTAACTTTAGACCGAAAGCCGGTCATCCTCGGTGGCACCGCAGTCACCGGGAATAGTAAAGAGATGGGGACAGAGATGCTTAACAAGAGTGACTTACAGTTGATTGAATCAGAACTGATCGCTATGGAGGAACCCTACCTGGCGACCTTAGCCAACGACATTCACACGAACGAAGCCGACCTGATGGCGGTCCACCGCGGCGAGACCTTTGTCACGAGCCTCAGCCTGAGTGTCCTGCAGCGGATCAACGCCTACTTCCGCGACTACCCGCCGTTCAACAGCGACACGGGCGAGGTCATCGACGACCTCGACCAGCTGCGGCTGAGTTGTGACTACCGCCACATCCGAGACCTCCTTCAGCAGGAGATCGTCGAATATAACTTCTATCACGATACGAACCTGGACGCCTACAGCCCGATCTGGATCGAGCGGGATCCGGGTGAGGGCTACCGCGCAATCGTCAACTTCTACCTGCCCGCACTCGGCGGGGTGCCGCAGAGCGAGACGACCCTCTACCAGAGCCTGGTGGGCGACGTGATGACCGAGATGGCGATCATGGGCTGGCAGTTTGAATAGTTTGTCGCAGGAACTACAATGAAAGTGGAGGATGATGAACATGAATAAGACGTTTATGAGTGGCTACTATCAGGGTGTCATCGAGGTGGCCCCAGCATCGTTGTCCGCTGCCAAGGTTGAGGAACTGGCGGTGACGATGACCGTCCAACACCTGCGCCATGCTGGCGAGGCCGTCACGACCATCCACGATTTTTTAGTGGACGGCCTGCACGCTGACGCCCGTCTGGTCAGCCGCTACATCAATTGCAATGCAGGTGAGCTGGAAACCGCCCAGGCGCGGATCCTGGCTAGCGCCTTCAACTAAATAATTTTCCCGCAACCCCTTGTTTATCATAAGTGAACAGGGGCCTTTTCATGCCCTAATCTAATTTTAATCTTTTCTTAATTAAAAAGATCTGATACAATAGTGAAAATTAATTGTAAAAGGATGTGATTAGGATGGAGAAACCACAATACACGACTGAGGAGCTCAACCGTTCCTTAGGCCTGTGGTCAGCATTGTCAATCGTCATTGGAACGATCATCGGTTCCGGAATCTTCTTCAAGCAAGCTTCAGTATTGGATAGTGCGGGTTCCTCCACCCTGGCACTATTAGCCTGGATCATCGGTGGGGTGATCACCTTGACCTCGGGACTAACGATTGCGGAAATCGGGGCCCAGATGCCCTATACCGGTGGCCTCTATGTCTACATTGAAAATATTTACGGGCGGCTTTTGGGCTTCCTGTCTGGCTGGATGCAAGCGATTGTCTACGGCCCGGCGATTATCGCCGCCGTGGCCGGGTTCATGAGTATCCTGATGACGGAGCTCTTCAGCCTGTCGGCAGCCTGGCGAATTCCTCTGGCGGTGGTGACGATCCTGGCGATCGGGGGGATGAACCTCCTCGATAACCGAGTGGGGGCCGGCTTTGCGATTCTGACGACGGCCGGAAAGCTGATCCCGATTGCAGCAATTATCATCTTCGGCCTCTTCTTCGGCCATGAAAGCGCGCTCGGTCAGACGGTCAGCCAGGTTCACCAGGCCAGTGGCAACTTCGGGGTGGCCGTGCTGGCAACTCTGTTTGGTTACGATGGCTGGATTTTGATTGCCAACCTTGGTGGGGAGATGAAGAATCCCCAGAAGATTTTGCCCAAGGCGATCATCATCGGGATCACAACGGTCCTGGTGATTTACACCCTGATTACCTTCGGGGTCTTCCGCTTCCTGCCGGCCGCTAAGATTCACCAGCTGGGTGAAGGGGCCACCGGCTACCTGGCAACGGCGGCCTTCGGAAGGGTCGGCGGCCGCCTGCTGTCAATTGGGATTATCATCTCAATGATGGGGACGATCAACGGGAAGATCATGACCTTCCCCCGAATCGTTTACGCCATGGCCAAGCGCCGCGACCTGCCGTTCTCACGTTACCTGTCATACGTTACTCCAAAGGCCAAGGAACCGGTAGTGGCGATCGGTTTCATCATCGCCCTGGCGACGATCATGATGTGCTTCTTTGATCCAGACCACCTATCAGACCTCTGTGTCTTCACGGTGTACTGCTTCTACACACTGGCCTTCTTCGGAATCTTTATCCTGCGGCGGCGCAACCGCGGGCAGGGACGGCCGTTCTCAACGCCGCTCTATCCGTTGATCCCGCTGATCTCAATTGCCGGAGGGATCTTCGTCTTGATCAGTGAGGCCTTCAATGATCCGTGGGGCGTAGTTCTCTTCGTCGGGATCACCATCCTGGGCCTGCCCGTTCTCTGGGTCGTTAAGGAAATGGATAAACGGCGGCAAATCTGAAAATAACCATAAAAAGAGCCTTGCTTAACTGAGCAGGGCCTTTTGTTTATGAATTTTTATTTAATTTTTAGCCCGAGCCTCCTATAATAAGGATATGACCCTGTCTTAAAAGATGCGGATAATAAAAAAGGCCCCGTGCTAAGCGGCGCCTAGGTAATTCTTGCGGAAAATAAGGAAGGAGCCATGAATGATTTAATCACTTGGTTCCTCCCGGTAGAAGTATGTTGGTGAAAGCAATTGCAGAATTGCCTTCATTGCTATTATAACAAATCTTTTATAATAGGGTTAGTAATGCGTAATAATGAATTTATATTAAGCTTGAAAGAAGGCAGAATGATGCGGCAAAAGGTTTCAATTGGCCTGGCTATCCTGGGCCTGGCCATCATCATCTATGCGCTGATACTAGTAGACGGCCAGAACCGGTTGGCAACGATCACCCTGGGGGTCATTGTCGCCTGTGGCGGGGGTGTGATGATTTTATTCAACGGTCAGGCATTCCAGAATCACCGGGCGACGAGTCGGCTGATCACAGTCTTGTTTGTCCTGGTCATCATCGGCTACTTGCTGAAGATGACGGTGATGGGCTAGACAGATAGCTTAAAGTAGTTCTGGAGGTACTTGGCCAGACCATTGTGATCGTTGTCGACGGGGGTAACATCGTCGGCAACTTTTTTAATGGCTGGAATGGCATTTTGCATGGCAATCCCGCGGCCCGCAGCGTCCAGCATTTCTAAGTCATTGTGCTCGTCTCCGAAGGCAATGATGTTCTGGCGACTGATATTGTACTGCTTGGCAATGTAGTACATCCCGGACTCCTTGTGGGTTCCCCGGTGAATCAGCTCGAGGATGTGATACTTGCCGCCCCAGACCCGAGGCTCCACGAAGTCACCATACTTCTCGTTAACGGTCTTGATGATGTCCTGCTCGTGCTCGGGCTGGTATTCAATTGTCAGGGCGATCGGGTTGCTGTTGAGGTTGTTTGCCGTCAGCAGCTGGTCCTTAGCGAGGCGGTTCGGCAGGAACTCTGGCAGGTGGTTGCTGGCGTGGTTAGCCCAGACATGGAGCTTGTTTTCGACCGTGATGGTGTCGATGCCGAGCTTCTTGTGTTGGGCAAGCAGGTCGAGAGCCAGCTCCTGGGTCAATTCGACGTCGTATTCCTTATCCCAATGTTGGTGCGGGATGTGGGCCAGGGCCCCATTGAAGTTTACCATTGGAGTCTTGATGCCAATCTGGTCATAGATCCGTCTGGCAATTCGATAGGGCCGACCGGTGATGATGCTGACGATGTGACCCTCCTTGGCGGCCGCCCGCAAGGTCTTGATCGTTTCTGCCGTCAATTGTGACTCATTATTAAGGGTGGTTCCATCGAGGTCGATGGCAATTAAGTGTTGATCCAATGTAAGTTCACTTCCTAAAAACAATTTTTAATTTTACATTATACGCGAAAGATGCTGGAAAGTTAATCGATTTGCCATAATCCCCAACATGGGCAGTTCAGCTTGTCTAAAAAATACGGTACAATAGAAGACAGCTAAAGGAGTGGAACAGTTTGCAATTACCAGAGAAATTCATTGAGAAATATCAGCGTCTGCTGGGCGACGAGGCCCCGACCTTTTTAGCGTCCTTTGACCAGCCTAGCCAGAGCGGCTTCCGGGTTAACCCCCTGAAGGCCGCTCCACAGGCGACCATTGACCAGGCCGCTGGCAAGGTGCCATACGTGCCAACTGGTTACTACGGTGGGGTCGACGGCAAGTCCCTCGACCACGTCACCGGGGCAATCTACAGCCAGGAACCGTCCGCCATGTACGTGGGAGAGGTCGTTGATCCCCAGCCCGGTGAACGGGTCCTCGATCTCTGTGCGGCTCCCGGTGGGAAGACGACCCACCTGGTTGCCAAGATGCATGACCAGGGCCTGCTGGTGGCTAACGAAATTTTCCGCAAACGGGCCAAGATTCTGGCCGAAAACCTGGAACGATGGGGGACTACCAGTACGGTAGTTATGAACGAGAGCCCGGCCGACCTGGAGGAACAGTTCCCGCAATTCTTCGACCGGATCCTGGTTGATGCTCCTTGCTCAGGCGAAGGGATGTTTCGCAAGGAGCCGGCCGGAATTGAGTACTGGAATCCCGCTTACCCAGCCGAGTGTGCCAACCGGCAACGTAAGATTCTCGCTTCAGCTATGAAGATGCTGAAGCCGGGCGGCATCCTGGTGTACTCGACCTGCACCTTCGCTCCCGAGGAGGACGAACAGAACCTGGCCTGGCTATTGCAGAACTACTCGGATCTGAAGACGGTGCCGGTTAAGAAGTATCCAGGGATGGACGATGGCCGGCCGGAATGGGCTGATAATAATCCGGCCATCCGCGATGCTGTCCGGCTCTTCCCGCACCACATCAAGGGGGAGGGGCACTTCATTGCCAAGCTGCAGAACGGTGACTTGGTCTCAGTTGAGGCGGCCGCACCAGCCAAGCGGCACCGCAATAAGAAGAAGCGCCGTCAGCAACGGCCAAGCCTGGACAAGCAGGATCAGGCTGAGTTTGCGGCGGTCCGCGATGTCCTGCTGCCGGACTACCAGCCAAATCGCCTGGTAACGTTCGGCGACCAGCTGTACGCTCTGCCTAAGGGGATGCCTGCGGACCTGGCCGGGATGACCATCCTGCGGCCCGGCCTGCACCTGGGGACCTTCAAGAAGAACCGCTTTGAACCAGCCCTCGCCTGGTCACTGGCGACCGATCCGGCGACCTGCCCGCGGGTCCTGGAGCTCAGCCATGACCAGTGGCGGCAGTACGTTCACGGCGATGTGGTGACGATCGATTCGCCAAAGCAGAACGGCTGGTACCTCTTGGCCTGCGATGGGCACACCACCGGTTTCGGCAAGCTGGTCGGGACCACGATTAAGAATTTCTATCCGAAGGGCTTACGTTTCTAGGGGGAATCAATAATGAAGGAAAAGAATGCGTTTCATGTTAACGGTTATTTAGGCCTGCTGATCGCCATTGTCGGTGCTCTGGCCGCCTGCTGGCTGGTCTTTCATGGCCACCGGGCCGGTCGGATGGGGCCGATCATCACCGGCGGGATTATCCTGGCAATCGTGATCATCTTCAGCACCTCGCTGACGATCATCCAGCCGAACGAGGCCAAGGTATTGACCTTCTTCGGAAACTACATCGGGACGATCCGCGATGCCGGCCTGTTTATGACGGTGCCCTTTACCGACAAGCAACGGGTCTCGCTGCGGGTCTGCAACTTCAACAGTCAGATCCTGAAGGTCAACGACTCCAGGGGGAACCCGGTGGAGATTGCGGCCGTGATCGTCTACAAGGTTGTTGATACCGCCAAAGCGCTCTTCTCGGTCGATGACTATGAGCAGTTCGTGCAGATTCAGAGCGAGTCGGCCGTCCGGCACGTGGCGAGTGAATACCCATATGACACCTTTGAAGATGATAACGCCCTGACCCTGCGGAGCAACCCGACCGAGGTTTCCAACCGCCTGACCGCCGAGCTCCAGGACCGCTTGAACGTGGCCGGGATCAAGATTATTGAGACCCGGCTGACCCACTTGGCCTACGCTACTGAAATCGCCAGTGCCATGCTCCAGAAACAGCAGTCGGCGGCCATCCTGTCGGCGCGGAAGATCATCGTCGAGGGGGCGGTCTCCATCACCGAGGATGCGATCGACCGCCTGGCCAAGGAGGCTAACCTGAACCTGACTGATGAGCAGCGCCTCCAGATCATCAATAACATCATGGTGGCCATTATCAGTGAACGGGGTACCCAGCCGGTTATCAACACCGGAACCCAGCAATAAGGTGGTTCGGCGATGTTTTACCTAACAATCCTAATGATCGAGCGGGTCGGCTTTGTGATTATCCTAGCCTTCCTGCTTGTCAACATTCCAGCATTCAGACGGTTAATGTCCTCGGACCGCTGGATTGATAAGGTCCAGCTGACCATCATCTTCGCTATTTTCGCAATCTTGGCCAATAGTACGGGGATCGAAATCGACCCGGCTAACCGCCTCCATGATAAGGTCTTTTTGACGGCCATCTCGAAGGACTACTCAATTGTCAATGCCCGGATCCTGACCGTTTCGGTTGCCGGGATCATCGGCGGCCCCTGGGTCGGCGGTTCAGTTGGCCTGATCGCTGGTCTGCACCGGGTCATGCTCGGGGGAATGGCCACCGAGTCCTGGTTCTATGTGCCGAGTTCGGTCCTGATCGGGTTGCTGTCCGGTTACCTGTATAATGACCGCCGGAATCCCTTTGCGGTGATGAGTCCCGGGCATGGTTTCCTGGTCGGACTCTTGATGGAGACCATTCAGATGATCTTTATCTTCCTATTTAGTCCGACCGGCTGGACCCTGGTCCGCTACATCGCTCTGCCAATGATTCTGATCAATTCGATCGGGACCTCGGTCTTCCTCTCGATCATCGGGATGTTCCGACGCCAGGAGGCTGAAACCCGGGCCATGCAGACCCACTCGGTCCTGGAACTGACCAAGGAGACCCTGCCTTACCTGCGGAACGGCCTCAATATGCAGTCTGCCCGGCAGGCAGTGCGGGCCATCATGAACCACACCAACTTCGATGCCGTCAGCATTACCGACTGCCAGACCATCTTGGCGCACGTCGGGGCGGGGAGTGATCACCATATTCCCGGCAAGATGATGCTGACCCACCTTTCGGAGATTGTGATCGAGAGCGGCCGGGTTCATATCGCCCATAACCGGGACGAGATCGGCTGCAGCCACCGAGACTGTCCGCTGGAGGCAGCGATTGTGGTCCCACTGCGAATTAAAAATAAGGTTGTGGGAACACTGAAGATGTACTATACGGCCGCCTGGCGTTTGACCCCGGTTGAGATCCAGCTGGCGGAAGGCCTCGGGGAGATCTTTGCCAGCCAGATTGCCCTCGGTCAGGCCGAGATGCAGGCCAAGCTGGTCCGGGATGCCGAGATCAAGGCATTGCAGGCCCAGGTGAACCCGCACTTCTTCTTCAACGCTATCAATACCATCAGCGCGATGATGCGGCGGGATAGCGAGCAGGCTCGGCAGCTCCTCCTTCAGCTGAGTACCTACTTCCGGGCGAACCTGATCGGGGCCCGTTCGACCCGGATTACCCTGGCCCAGGAACGGGAGCACGTCAATGCCTATCTGACCTTGGAGCAGACGCGTTTCCCGGACCGCTTCAAGGTTCACTTCAATAACCAGGTAGGGGATGACGTTCTCTTGCCGCCGTTTACCATTCAGGTGCTGGTGGAGAATGCCCTGAAACACGCCTTTGGCCACCGGATGCATGGCAACATTGTCAACATCGATCTAACGGCGGTAGATAATCGCCTGCAAATTAAAGTGAAGGATAATGGGGAAGGAATCGCTCCTGATGTTCTTGGCAAACTCGGTCACGAGCCGGTTCATTCCGAGCATGGGACTGGAACTGCCCTACAAAATCTTAATCAACGTTTAATCGGTCTTTACGACAAGCGGAGTCAGCTGAACTTCGCTACTGGTAAAAATGGGACCACGGTTACAATTTCAATTCCGCTAGTTACGAAAGGGGAACCATAATCATGAAGGTGTTAATTGTTGATGATGAGCCGCTTGCTCGTGACGAGCTTCACTACTTGGTTGAGCGGAATCCACAGGTGACGGAGATTTTCGAAGCCGAAGGGGTAGTGAGCGCTCAGCAGGTCGTGAATAAGGAACACCCCGATCTGATGTTTCTGGATATTCAATTGACGGACGGCAGCGGGATGGCTCTGGCGGAAAGTCTTAAGAGCCAGCCCAACCATCCCTACATTGTTTTCGCGACGGCCTATGACCAGTATGCGCTCGATGCCTTTGATGCTGATGCCATTGACTACCTATTGAAACCATTCTCCCAGCAACGGGTAAATGATGCTATTGAACGGGTCGGCAAGCTGGTGAAGCCCGCACGTTCAGCGCCCGACGTTCAGCGTCAACAGGATAATCCTCGCCTGTCACTGACCAATGATGAGCGTACGATTAGCCTGCAGAAGGACTCGATCCTCTATCTCCAGACCCAGGATGGGGTGACCTCGGTTTGGGCCAAGGGCGGGCACCGGGTGATCAGCAAGCAGCCGCTGACCAACCTGCTTAAGCAGCTGGATCCCGCCCAGTTCATCCGGATTCACCGGAGCTTCGCCGTTAACCTCGACATGGTCAGTGAACTTGAGCCCAGCTTCAATCACACGTATGAGCTGACCCTCAAGGACGGCAGCAAGGTCCCGGTCAGCCGGTCCTATGTCACGCCAGTCAAACAGGCGCTGGGGATGCAGTAGTATAAATGTAAAAAGTTGTCGAATTGAGAAGCCTTTCTCATTCGGCAACTTTTTTGCATTTGGCATTAATTCGTGCAGCTCAGTCAGCTTTGTGGGCAGATGAGCAAAAATAATGGTATTTCATCCGGGGGAGAGGGCATTTCAGGATGAATTTGGGCTATTTCAGTGTGAAAACACGCACAAAGTCAAATATTGCGTTAACATTACAGCTGTAATGATATTGCAAACGCAATGTCGAGCAATTATTTCTATTTATTTCTGTGGGAGGGAATATATTATGGACAAGAAGGATAAAAAGCCAGAAGCTTCCAACATTTATGTTCAAATGGGAATCTTCGCTGCTATTCTGTTTGTTTCTCAATTGATCTCTGATCTTTTTCCAAAGAGCTTTGTTGTGCCAACCCCTCTGATTGGTATGGTATTGCTTTACATCTTGCTGGCTTGCCACATTGTTAAGCTGCACCAAGTTGAAAAGTTCGGTACGTTCATGATTGGTCTTATTGCATTCCTGTTCGTTCCATCAGGTATCCAATTAGCCGCTCACTTGGACATCATGCGTCGTGAAGGTATCCAAGATGTATGTGTTATCATCATCTCCACGATCATCCTGTTGATCGTTATTGCCTACGTTGGTGCCTTAGTTATGAACATTCACCACAAGATCACTGGTAACAAGAAGGACTAGGGGGCGCAATAAATTATGTCAGCTACAATTGCAACAAATCTAGCATTACCATTCACTGGTATTTTCATTTCATTGATTGTTTATCTTATTGGTATGTGGTTAACCAAGATTAGTAATGGTTTCTTCCTCTTCAACCCACTGCTGGTTGGGATGGTCTTAGGTATCGTTGTCTTGGCTATCTGGGCTAAGAGCACTGGTTCTACTACCGCTGCTGTTTACACGAAGTACTACCTGCCAGGTGGTAACATTATCTTCTGGTTCTTGAACCCAGCTACCATGGCCTTCGCTATTCCTGTTTACAAGGTTAATGACACCTTCAAGAAGTACTGGTTCGATATCATCGTTATCTGCTTCGTCGGTGGTTTCATTTCCCTGTTCCTGATTCAATTAGTATCTAAGCTCTTCGGTCTGTCCGCTGCTTCAACTGCTTCTATGCTGCCACAAGCTGCTACGACTGCCGTTGCTATGCCTATCGCCGCTGGTGTTCACGGTGTTCCTGCCGTTACTGCTATGGCATGTATCTTAAACGCCGTTGTTATTTACGCCTTGGCTGAATTCTTGATCAAGGTTCTGCGCCTCGATAAGATTTCCGCCGTTGCTACTGGTTTAGGTTTAGGTTCTGCCGGACACACGGTTGGTTCTGTTAAGGCTCTTTCCCTTGGTGAAATTCAAGGTGCTATGGCCGGTGTTTCAGTTCTGATCATTTCTCTGGCAATGGACATCTTGGTTCCTATCTACGCTAACCTGTTCATGTAATCAGCTGACGGAGGATAACCGATTATGACCAACAATCATCAAAAAGTCGTCCTTGTCGGTGATGGTGCGGTAGGTTCAATCTACGCATACGCAATGGTTCAACAAGGCCTTGCTGAAGAGTTCGCAATCGTCAACCTGACGAAGAAGCGGGCCGAAGGTGATGCTCTAGACCTGGAAGACGCAACTGTCTTCACTGCACCAAAGCAAATTTATGCTGCTGATTACGATACTTGTAAAGATGCTGATGTAGTAATCATCTGTGCGGGTGCGGCACAGAAGCCTGGTGAAACTCGGCTGGACCTGGTTGGTAAGAACCTTAAGATCATGCGTGAAATCGTTCAACCAATCGTGGCCAGTGGCTTCGACGGGGTCTTCATTGTCGCTGCCAACCCGGTTGACATTCTGACCTACGCGGTTCAAAAGATCTCTGGTTTCCCAACTAACAAGGTTATCAGTTCTGGAACTTCTTTGGACTCTGCTCGCCTGCGGGTGGCACTGGCCAAGCGATTTGGAGTTGACCCACGGGATGTCGATGTCAACGTCATGGCTGAACACGGTGATTCTGAGTTTGCTGCCTACTCAAGCGCAACGATCGGTGGGTTGCCACTGTACGAGCTTGCTAAGCGGGAACACATTTCTCAGGATGATCTGCTGAAGATCGAAGATGATGTTCGTAACAAGGCTTACGAGATCATCAATCGGAAGGGTGCCACCTACTACGGTGTTGCTACCTGCCTGATGCGGATCACGAAAGCTATCCTGCGTGATGAAAATGCAGTTCTGCCAGTTGGTGCCTATGTTGATGGCGAATATGGTATCAAGGATCTGTACCTTGGTACTCCGGCTGTTATCAACGCCAACGGGATTGCGAAGGTTATCGAGGTACCCCTTGATGAACGTGAGCAAGTTGCAATGACTAAGTCAGCAGAAACGTTAAAAAAGACTGCCACTGATGGTATGACTAAGGTTGGCTTAGTTAACTACCTCTGGTAATCAGAAAAACTCGCTAGTGAATTTTCACTGGCGAGTTTTTTGTTTTTTAAAGGATCTTTGCTGAGTAGTAAGGGTGAAGGGAATTTTAAGAATTAGATCAAAATGCTCTGAGTCAACCACCACGCCCTAAAGGACGTGGCTTGTGAGCAAACACCCTTCTGATGAGTGCTTGAACCACAATTTGCAT
>NZ_CANCWK010000030.1:0-19918 GCF_947381495.1 Limosilactobacillus galli
CCGCCGTATACGGATCCGTACGTACGGTGGTGTGAGAGGTCGGTAATTGAAATAATCAATTACCTCCTACTCGATTTGAATTGTAAAGGCGTTAGGCCAGGGTCCCCATTGGATCCCATGGTTTCAGGACGATTGGCTCTTGGGCCTGGGCCTGGCGCTGCTTGTCGGAGAGGTACTTCTTATTGATGACGATCTGGTAGCAGTACTTGTCCATCCAATCATCGCTCATCACGAAGTAGCCCTTGTGACCGACCTTGTTGCCCCAGGAATTTTCAACCTTCCACTTGGTTGGCTTGCCGTCAACAATGTCAACCCCGGTCAGCACCATCGCGTGGTCCATCATGCTCTGACCGTAATCCAGCGCATCGGCCTTGGTCATGTCCAGATCCATGTCGAAGAGGGCGTTGTAGTCGTAGGTGTTTAGAGCCATGATCCCCAGCTTGGTCTCGGAGTACTTGACGACATCGGAACCAAACCAAACACTCTCGCCATGCTTGAGCTGCTTGATGGCCAGGTCCTTGAACTCGTCCATTGGCAGGTTCAGGTGCTTGATCTGCCGGCCGCCGACCACGTTGCCGAGCATGTCGATCGTGTAGGTCTTGTGGTACTTCTTGTCAGCGGTTGGAGCCTGGATGATGGAAACGTAGTCGTCGAGGTTCCAGCCGATGTACTTCTTGAAGAATTCCCGTGGCGTCAGGTTGGCATCACGGTGGAATTCGTTGGCCTTCTTAGTCCGGTATTCGAAGTCGAAGTGGGTGCTTGGTTCACCAAAGGCGTAGGCCAGCATCCGGTAGACCTCGTTCAGCATCGTGGTCCGCTTGGCGTCCAGCTCATCCTGGCTGGCGTGGTCCTCGTTGACCATCTTACGGAGGATGACGGCATCATGACGCAGCTTATTGTTGAGGACACTGTCGATGCCCCGGGAGTTGTTGGAATTGAATGATTCTGGCATGGCAGACTTTGGCATGACCCCGTACTTTTCGATCAAGGCACAGAGCATGTCCCACTGGCCACCATCGTTTTGCGGTTCGGCCATCAGCCAAGCGACCTTACGACTATCCGTGGCCTTGTGGGCCGTCTTCAGGACGTTTTCGTAGAAGTAGTTGGCCTTTTCAAACTTGTCCCAGAAGAACTGGTAGGACTGGGAGAGTTCGAAGTCGTCCGGCAGGTTGTACTTCTGCTGCATTTCGTGGCGCATGGTGTTCAAAGCGGCAAACATCCAGCAGCGACCGGACTGCTTCTGGTCAGCAACATCCCCGGTCTTCAGGTCAATTGAGAAGTGGGGATCGTTGTCCTGGATGGCGTGCCAGTTGAAGCTCGCGTTGCGGACCCCGTTCTTGGTGACTGCGTTTTCGATCACGTGGCTGTCACGGCGGTTGTCATAATCGGCGCGGAAACGTTTGATATCATCTTTTTTAATCTTAAAAGCCATAAAAAGACCTCCTCATTATTCTTACTATTCTATTATAGGGGAATCGGCGAACGGGGGAAAGCCGGACCGCTTATCGTTACCGAGTGTTAAGGAATGGCAAGAAAAAGAACCCTCAGCAATGTGCTGGGGGCTCGATTCTTGATTATCGAAATTTAATTTTAACGGGCGTGGAGTACCTTTGGACCTTCGTCGGTACCCACGATGACGTCGTTAACCCGGTTGAGGAAGAGACCCGTCTCAACAATGCCGACCATGTGGATCAGTTCATCGGCCAGAGCGGCTGGGTGGTCGATCTCTTCGAGGTGCAGGTCGATGATGTAGTTATTTTCATCAGAACGGAACTTCTTGTCACCGTCCATCCGCCAGGTTGGCTTGTAGCCCTTCTTTTCCAGACGGTTGAAGACATGTTGACTACCGAATGGGATGACTTCAACGGGAAGCGGGAACTTGCCCAACTTGTGGACCAGCTTGCTTTGGTCAACAATCCACATTACCTTGTCGGAAACGTTGGCCACGATCTTTTCCCAGAGGAGGGCGCCACCGCCACCTTTGATTCCTTGGAAGTCGTCGCTGATCTCGTCAGCCCCGTCGATGGTCAGGTCGATGTGGTCGACGTCATCGAGGTTCTTAATGGTGATGCCGAGGCTCTCGGCCTGCTTGGTGGTCCGGCTGGAGGTCGTTACCCCGATGATGTTGGTCAGGTTACCGGCTTGGACCTGCTTACCGAGCTCGTCGACCATGTAGCGGACGGTGGACCCAGTCCCGAGACCGACGATCATGCCGGACTTGATGTACTTAACTGATTCCTTACCCGTTTGGGCCTTTAATTCGTCTTGGTTCATTTAGTATTCCTCCTATGCTAAAAACGATCTTCTGGTAATAACAAACGCTGATATTCCGGATGCCGCTTGAATTGCTGGGTTGCGTAGGGACACATCAGTTTGACGGTCCATCCCTGGTCGCTGGCGTACTTGATAAAACGTTTTACGAGAACAGCCGCGATCTCCCTACCACGGTAGTCAGGATGGACAAAGACGCGTTCGACAACGACCCGGTCGGGGTAGCCATCGACAGCGGGGAAACTGATCTCACCAACAAATGGCTGGTGGTCATCGCTGGCAACAATCCGGTGATCCTCAATTTGATATTGCAAAGTGATCACATCCATTCATGATCAATTTTCCGTAAAGTAATCGCAAAAGTCAAGCCTAAGCAATACCATTACTAAAGGTTCTATCTTATAATATTTAAACAGTGATTTAATTCGATGAGGTGAATGCAATGAAACGCGGATTTAAGGTAGTTTCCAAGAGACAGGGGCAGGGAATCAACCCGCCCCAGCGGCAGACGGCCAACGCGGCCGGTTATGATTTCGAGGCAGCTGAGGACTTTACCTTGCCATCTATCTGGAAGGGTAACTTCATCAAGGCTCTCTGGACGATCTACCAGCAAAAGAAGTTGACGGATGCCGACTTTACGGCTGCCGATGCTGCCCTGAAACCCTACTTAGTGCCGACGGGCATCAAGGCCTACATGCAGCCGAACGAATTTCTCCTACTGGCTGATCGGTCGAGTGGTCCCCTGAAGCGGCGCCTGGTCCTGCCAAACGGGGTCGGGATCGTGGATGCCGACTACTATGACAACGACAGCAACGAAGGCGAGATCTTCTTCCAGCTGATCAACTATGGCCTGCGGGACTACCACATCAAGAAGGGCGAGCGGATTGGTCAGGGGATCTTCATTCCTTATCTGCTCGCCGATGATGAGAAACAGCCGACTGCCCAACGGACGGGTGGCTTTGGTTCAACCCAAAAGTAAGGAGCAAAGATAATGGCAAAGGTAAGAACACAGTATGTTTGCCAAAACTGCGGCTATAACTCACCGCGCTACCTGGGCCGCTGCCCGAACTGCGGGGAGTGGAACACCTTCGTCGAGGAACAGGTGCAGAGCAGCGGTTCCTCGACCACCAAGGCCAAGACAACTACGCTGACCGGCCTGGTAGCCAAGCCGCAGAAGATCAGCGAGATTAACAGCCAGGAGACCCCCCGGGTGAAGACCCGGCTCAACGAACTCAACCGGGTCCTCGGGGGCGGAATCGTGCCCGGCTCCCTGATCCTGATCGGTGGGGACCCCGGGATCGGAAAGTCAACCCTCCTTCTCCAGGTTTCCGGCCAACTGAGCGATGACCACCACAAGGTCCTCTACGTTTCAGGGGAAGAGAGCGGCACCCAGATCAAGATGCGGGCGGAACGGCTCCACGTGGCTGGGGATAACTTCTACGTTTACCCGGAGACCAATATGGATAGCATCCGCGACACGATCCACGACCTCAAGCCGGAGTTTGTCGTGATCGACTCCGTGCAGACGATGCAGGCCACAGATGTCAGCTCGGCGATCGGGAGCGTCTCCCAGATCCGGGAGGTCACGGCTCAACTGATGCAGATCGCCAAGAGCAATAACATCACGATCTTCGTAGTGGGCCACGTCACCAAGGGCGGGGCGCTCGCGGGACCCAAGATCCTGGAGCACATGGTGGACACGGTTCTCTACTTTGAGGGGGACCTGCACCACACCTACCGGATTCTGCGGTCAGTGAAGAACCGTTTCGGCTCCACCAACGAGCTGGGGATCTTCGAGATGCACACGAACGGGCTGACCGAGGTTAAGAACCCATCTGAGATTTTCCTGGAGGAACGCCTGCGGGATGCCACCGGATCAGCTGTGGTGGTCTCACTGGAAGGGACCCGGCCGATCCTGGTCGAGATTCAGGCCCTGGTTACGCCAACGGTTTACGGAAACGCCCAGCGAACCGCTACCGGTCTGAGCCGGAACCGTGTATCATTGATTATGGCGGTGCTGGAGAAGCGGGCTAATTTGATGCTGCAGAACCAGGATGCCTACCTGAAGGCGGCCGGGGGGGTTAAGCTGGATGAGCCGGCGATTGACCTGGCCATTGCCGTGGCAATCGCGTCGAGCTACCGCGATAAGGGAACACGACCGAGCGATGCCTTTGTCGGGGAAGTCGGGTTGACCGGTGAGATTCGCCGGGTCAACCGGATCGAGCAGCGGGTGGCCGAGGCCCAGAAGCTGGGCTTCCAGCGGATCTTCGTGCCGAAGAACAACCTGAAGGGCTGGAACCCGCCGACCGGCATTGAGGTCATTGGGGTGACGACCCTGCGTGAGGCCCTGCGCCTGGCACTGGCCTAAAAATTTAATAAAGGAGGAACCAAAATGCGAAAACGGATTGTAGTTGCAATCTACGTCCTGGTCGGGGCAATGGTCGGTTTCTACTATCTGCCCCTACTGTGGGACGTACTGAAGTTGCACTTTGCACTCCCGTTGTTGGTATTTCTAGATATTATTATTGGTGCACTTATTTTCTGGCTATTAGGATTGCTATTGGCCAAACCAACAATGAGACTGCTTGCGCAAATTGAGCGGGAACTGACGAGGAAGAACCCGCTCTACCTGATTTTCGGTGCGTTGTTGACGATCCTCGGTCTGGTCCTGGCGGTACTGATTTCAATCCCGCTCTGGCAGACCAATATCCCGGTAGTTAACAATGTTTTGCCGATCCTGTTGATGTTGCTGTTCAGTTACCTTGGCTTCCGAATTGGGACCACCCGGGTAGATGAATGGAAGAAGCTGTTAACCCGTAAAGTCCAGCGCAACGATGATAATGGCGAGATGATTGACCGCCACGATGCCAATTACCACCACTACAAGATCCTGGACACCAACATCCTGATTGACGGCCGAATTTACGATCTGGTCAAGACGGGCTTTCTTGAAGGGACCCTGTTAGTGCCTAACTTTGTTCTCTATGAGTTGCAATACATTGCTGACTCCGGCGAGAGCATCAAGCGGGTGCGGGGCCGGCGCGGTCTGGACATCTTAAATAAGCTGCGGAGCGAGAAAATTGTGCCCGTTGAAATGTACGAGGGGGACTTCGAGGATATCCCTGAGGTTGACAGCAAGCTGATTGCCCTGGCCAAGAAGGTCAACGGGGCGATTGTCACGAACGACTACAACCTCAACAAGGTGATCCAGTTCCAGAACGTCGATGTTTTAAACATCAATAATCTGGCGAAGTCACTGCGGCCCCGGGTCATTCCGGGCGAAACCCTCAACGTCGTGGTCGTCAAGAAGGGGACCGAACGGCAGCAAGGGGTTGCCTATTTAGATGACGGAACGATGGTCGTGGTTGAGGATGGCCGCTACTTCATGAACAAGCCGATTGAAGTTGAGGTCACCAGTGCCCTGCAGACGGATGCCGGTCGGATGATCTTTGCCCGGCCGCTGCACTCCCAGCGGGGAATCGATGAACAGTCCAAGTCTAAGGACAAGGGTAATTCCAATAATTCAAAGAAGAAATAGTAAAAAAGGAGATCGCACACGGGGCGATCTCCTTTTTGAGTCAAAATAGCCAAAAGAAAAGGACGGCCTGGGATCAGCCGCCCTCATAATAGGGAGTATTACGAAAACTTGGGGGAGATTTCGTAATGATTATTTTTTCGGTTACTATTGGGAGGAGTAATTGAAAAATAATAGGTTTCATTGATGTAGCAAAGCTCTTTCTTTACTACGCTTATTATACTAACAGCAGAATGTGAAGAAATTATGACCAAAGTCTTAAAGAACTTTTCAACCGCCGAAATTCTCAATCGGGCGCGGATCGGAACGGTTTGTGGTAAGATTAAAGAAGCAATTTGCAAGTAAATTATGAGGGAGCAGATAATATGCTAACAATTTATAATACGCTGACCAGGAAAAAAGAAGAGTTTAAGCCGCTGCATCCAGGCGTTGTTAACATGTATGTCTGTGGCCCGACGGTTTACAATTACATTCACATCGGCAATGCCCGTTCGGCAATTGCTTTTGACACAGTGCGGCGCTACCTGGAATTTAAGGGCTACAAGGTGAACTACGTCTCCAACTTTACCGACGTTGATGACAAGATGATCAAGGCGGCCCACGAGCAGGGCATTACGGTGCCCCAGCTGGCAGAGAAGTACATCAATGCCTTCATGGAGGACACGACAGCCATCAATATTGAGCCGGCGACCCTGCATCCGCGGGCAACGGAAAACATCCCCGACATCATTAAATTCGTCAGCGGCCTGATCGACAAGGGCTATGCCTACGAGAAGAACGGCGACGTTTACTACCGGGCCCGGAAGTTCAAGCACTATGGACAGTTGTCCGGCCAGTCGATTGACGACCTTGAAGTCGGGGCCAGTGAGCACGTCAGCACCGATGAGGTCGATAAGAAGGAAGACCCGATGGACTTTGCTCTCTGGAAGGCCGCTAAGCCTGGTGAAATCAGCTGGGATTCCCCATGGGGCAAGGGCCGTCCCGGCTGGCACATCGAGTGCTCCGTGATGTCCACCAAGTACCTCGGCAAGACCATCGATATTCACGCCGGGGGCCAGGACCTCGAGTTCCCGCACCACGAAAACGAGATTGCCCAGAGTGAAGCTGAGAATGGCCAGCAGTTTGTCCGCTATTGGATGCACAACGGGTTTGTCACCATCGGCAAGGACAACGAGAAGATGAGCAAGTCCTTGCACAACTTCATCACCGTCCACGACATCATCAAGCAGGTCGAACCGCAGGTACTGCGCTTCTTCATGGCGACGACTCAGTACCGGCGGCCAATCCAGTACAGTGAGGATAACCTGGTTGATGCCAAGAACAACCTCGACCACATCCAGACGGCCTATGACAACCTGACCTACCGGGAACAGGATGCCCAGGCCGGCGGGGATGCTGAGGTGGACGCCAAGCTGGCCGCCTTTAAGCAGCGCTTCACCGATGCCATGGATGACGATATCAATGTTCAAAACGGGATTGCCGTGGTCTATGAGCTGGTCAAGTGCGCCAACGTTTATGCCCAAAAGGACCAGGTCAACGCCGATGCCCTGGCAGCTCTGAAGTCCACTCTGGCGACGCTGATGAGCATCTTCGGGGTCAAGCTGACGGCTTCCGATAACCAGATCGATGACGACCAGATCAAGCAGCTGATTGAGGCGCGGAACGAGGCCCGGAAGAACAAGAACTTCGCCCGCAGTGACCAAATTCGGGACGACCTGAAGAAGCAGGGGATTATTCTTGAAGATACCCCGCAGGGAACCCGGTACAAGAAGGAGTAAATTAATCATTACAATGGAAAAAGCAGACTATCGACAACTAAACGGCATCGCCCTGGCCTACCTCGGTGATGCGGTCTACGAGGTGTTCATTCGCCAACACCTGCTGAGCACGGGGCTGAGCAAGCCCACCAAGCTCCAGCACATCGCCACCCACTACGTTTCCGCCAAGGCCCAGGCAGCGTTGATCGACCTGATGAAGGAAGACGACCTGTTGGCGGACGAGGAGTGGGCCTACTTCAAGCGGGGCCGCAATGCCAACAGCCACACTCACGCCAAGCACACCGCCGTTCTGACCTACCGGATCTCGACCGGCTTTGAGGCCCTGATGGGGTACCTCCAGCTTTCGGGCCAGCAGGAACGGCTGAACGAACTGGCAGAATGGTGCATCAAACAAGTGGAAACGGGGCGGACAAAACATGAAGACTGAAAACACTGACTTTATCATCGGCCGGCACCCGGCGATCATGGCCCTCAAGTCGGACCAGGAGATCAACAAGGTCTTTATCCAATCAGGATTGAAGGCTGATGCCATCGCCCAGATCATCAAGCTAGCCAAGGAAAAACGGCTGGTCATCTCCAACGTTCCTAAGAACAAGCTGGATATGATGACCGACCACCAGAACCACCAAGGGGTTGCCCTGGCAGTGGCGGCCTACCAATATGCCACCATCGACGATCTCTTCGATAATGCGGCCAAGCACGGTGAGGATCCCTTCTTCTTGATCCTGGACGAACTGGAAGATCCTCACAACCTGGGTTCCATCATTCGGACGGCCGACGCAGCCGGGGTTCACGGGATCATCATTCCGCGGCGGCGGGCAGTCGGCCTGACCTCCGTGGTGGCCAAGACCTCGACTGGGGCGATCGAACACGTTCCAGTGGCCCGGGTCACTAACCTGGTCCAGACAGCTAAGGAGCTCCAGGACCGGGGCGTTTGGCTCTTCGGTACCGACATGAAGGGGAAGGACTACCGGACCTGGGATGCCCATGGCGCCGTGGCATTAGTTATCGGCAATGAAGGGAAGGGCATTTCCGCCCTCCTGAAGAAGACCTGCGATGAGATGCTGACAATCCCGATGATCGGGCACGTTCAGAGTCTGAATGCCAGTGTGGCGGCCAGCCTCTTGATCTACCAAGGATTCAACTCCCGGCACCCGTTAAAGTAAAATAAGAAATGACGAAGGGGCGGCTTCCTGATGAGAGGCCGTCCCTTTTGTGTCCGCTTTCACTTATCGCTATTCAGTGAGTTGCGAATATTGAAAAAAGAAGTAACTATAATGATCAATTATCCCTTTTGTGTCGACTTATCGCTGGGTATACCGTTCGATTAGCCGTTCCGTTAAACCAAAAAAACGACTATTGCCTGATGAGACAGTTTGTTAAATTAATATCAGACACGTGGATTTTACGAAAATAGGCGCTAAATTGAAAGCGCTTTTCGACGGCCGATGGGGAAGGTAAATACCATGCTGGGCGGAAACTAGCAGGCGACGAGCACTAGTTGAAATCGTGACGGGTCAATTACTTTAGGAGGGGGCAATGCAGATATGCACTGCACCGATAAGACCAAACATAAGTTTCAAGATCAAAAGGGAGTAAAGATCCTGGTGGATGCCAGGAAAGGCAAGGACAAGGAATTTCAAGCCCTGTTTAAGCAGTACTGGCCGCTGGTTCGCCGGCTCTGGCAGGAGTATTATGTCGCCGACCTGGAACTTGACGATTGGTACCAAGAGGCTGAAATAGTCCTGGTGCGGGTCCTCAAGGGCTACCGCGGCGGTTCGATGATCAAGTTCGCCGGTTTCTATAAGCAAAGTCTGATCAACCGGCTGCTGGACCTTTACCGGGCCCGCCAGGCCTGCAAACGAATTCCGGCTAGTCAATTGTCCTCATTGGGGGATGAGGACGCTAACCTGCTGGTGGATGGACACCACGACCGGCCGGAAGACATCGTATATTGCCAGAAGTGCTTGGCGGCCTTCATGCAACGGTGTTCAAACTTTGAGCGGCAGGTGATCATCCTGCTTCATCAGGGTGCCAGCATAGCCGAAATCGAGGAAAAACTGGGTTGCGATGAACGCAAGATTCGCAGTGCACTGACCCGTAGCCGGCGTAAACTGATTGCTGAGTTGCGGCGGAAATATTAAGAACTACTGACGGCCAGGCAGACAGGAAAACCGCTGCCTGGCTTTTTGAATTGATTTGGTTGATTTAAATATAAAACTCGTGCTAACCTATTACTGAATGGAGGCGGCAGTATGTCCCAACGAAAAGTTGCCTTGGAATGTACCAAGTGCGGTGCGCGCAATTACACGATCACCGCTAATCCGCAGCGACAATCACGATTAGAACTACGTAAATTCTGCAAGCACTGCGGTGAATACACACTTCACCGTGAGAGTAAGTAGGTGGAGGCAAGGATGCACTTAATTCGATTTATCAAGAGTGTTAACCATGAGATGAAGCTGGTTGTTTGGCCAACTGCAAAGGAAAACCGGCGCGACACGACGATCGTCATTTCACTGACGTTGTTCTTCGTCCTGTTCTTTGCCCTGTTTGATTGGTTGATTCAATTATTAATGAAGCTGTTTGTCTAAGATTAAGATGTGGTCAAACAGCGGGTTGTCTGTTATACTAAGCTTTGGTGAACTTCGTGACGAGCGGGGTTTTTTATTTTGGTAAAAATTCAAAACAGCATTAATCTTTAAGGAGGATTTATCGTGGAATCACATGAAAAACGTTGGTATGTCTTGCATACTTACTCCGGTTACGAAAACCGGGTTAAGAGCAACCTGGAATCCCGGGCACAGTCAATGGGGATGCAGGACTACATCTTTCGGGTAGTTGTCGCAAACGAGACCGTTCGGCAAGTGAAGGATGGCCAGGCCAAGGAAGTCGTTGAAAATACCTTCCCCGGTTACGTCCTGGTTGAAATGATCATGACCGACCAGGCATGGTACATTGCCCGGAACACGCCCGGCGTTACTGGTTTCTTAGGTTCCCACGGTGGTGGTTCCAAGCCAACGCCGCTGCTTCCTGAAGAAGTGGAACGGATTATGAAGCGGATGGGTGCCGAGATCACCGTCAGCGACCTGGACGTCAAGGAAGGCGACACGGTCAAGGTCATCGCCGGACCATTCGCGGACCTGACTGGTAAGGTGACCGAAGTTGACCACGAAAAGCAAAAGCTCAAGGTTAACGTTGAGATGTTCGGCCGGGAAACGTCGGCTGAACTGGGCTTTGACCAGGTTGACACCACTGTTGATTAATCGCTGAAAACGAACTTGAAATTGTGAGATAACTGTGGTATGTTTCTATGGTATGCTATTCGACATACTGTGGGAGAGGTAAATTTTCTGCCTCATCATGACCACAACACGGACTAAGGAGGTTTTGTCTCGTGGCAAAGAAAGTAGCTAACGTTGTCAAGTTGCAAATCCCTGCCGGTGCGGCTACCCCAGCTCCACCAGTAGGTCCTGCACTTGGACAAGCAGGTATTAACATCATGGGCTTCACTAAGGAATTCAACGCACGGACTGCAGACCAAAAGGGTATGCTGATCCCAGTTGTAATTACCGTTTACGAGGACCGTTCATTTGACTTCATTACTAAGACGCCACCTGCTGCTGTCTTACTGAAGAAGGCCGCTGGTGTTGAACACGGTTCCGGTGAACCTAACACGAACAAGGTTGCTTCTGTAACCAAGGACCAAGTTAAGGAAATCGCCGAAACTAAGATGCAAGATCTAAACGCAGCTGACGTAGAAGCAGCTATGCGCATGATTGAAGGTACTGCACGCAGCATGGGCTTCACTGTTGAAGACTAGTTGTTAAGCAGTCCGGACGTATTATCAAAGTAATACGTCTCCGTGGGAGGTATTAACTCCGCTAGACCACATTTGCAAGGAGGAAAACACAAGATGGCTAAGAATCGTGGTAAGAAGTACCAAGACGCGCTTAAAAAGGTTGACAGCAAGAAGGAATACGCTGTTAACGACGCGGTTCAATTAGTAAAAGATATTGACTTCGCTAACTTTGACGCAACCGTTGAAGTTGCATTTAACTTAAACGTTGACACTAAGCAAGCTGATCAACAATTACGTGGCGCTGTTGTTTTGCCAAACGGTACTGGTAAGGACCAAACCGTTATCGTATTTGCTGAAGGTGAAAACGCCAAGGCTGCCCAAGATGCCGGTGCTGACTTTGTCGGCTCTGACGACTTGGTTGAAAAGATCCAAGACGGCTGGCTCGACTTTGATGTTGCTATCGCAACGCCAAACATGATGCCTAAGGTAGGTCGTTTGGGTCGGGTCCTTGGTCCTAAGGGCTTAATGCCAAACCCAAAGACTGGTACGGTTACGATGGACGTTGCCAAGGCTGTTTCTGACGCCAAGGCTGGTCAAGTTACCTACCGGACTGACCGTGATGGTAACGTTGCTGTACCATTCGGTAAGGTTTCCTTCGACACTGACAAGCTGGTTGAAAACCTGAAGACGTTGGAAGACATCGTTGTTAAGGCTCGTCCTGCTTCAGTACGGGGAACTTACATCAAGCACGCTTCAATCGCCTCAACTTTTGGCCCAAGCGTTACGCTTGATCTTTCTTCATTCTAATATGAAGAAAAAAGAGTCGATCGCATTCGGCTCTTTTTTAGTTTTAAATAAAAAGACGCATTGCCGGCAAAACGGTAATGCGTCTTTTGGTGGATGAAAGGATAATAGGTAGGTAAGGGATTACTGAACTGTCAGTTCAACGTCCCCGAGACCGTGATCGAAGTGGACGCGCCAGTGGCCTTGGACCAGCTTTGGCGGTAGGACAAAGGTTCCTGAAGAGACTAGCTGTCCCTGCCGGAATTGCTTATCCTGATCCGCCAGTTTGCGGACGAGCCATTGGAGGGAGTTCAATGGATTACCGAGGACCTCAGAAGATGTGCCAGAGTCGAGCTGGCGATCGCCGAGAAAGAGCTGAGCGCTTACGGTTGCCAGCTCGTCAACCGCGGCAAAGACCTGGTCGCTTGCTTGCTCGTTTCCGTAGACCACTCGGCCGCCCACAGCACAATCGGCCATCACGTTGTACTTGCCAAGGCTGGGGAACCAGTCGGCAAAACGGGCGTCGGGAAGCTCAAGGGCGCCCGCAACAGTTGTCTTATGCAACAGGTCCTCGAGGCTATCGTCGGGGCTCAGGTCTTCCTTGGCGCGGAATGCCAACTCTACCTCGACGAGCGGTTCCATCATCTCCGCCAGTCGGACCGTTGCCGGCGCAGGCAGGAAGCGCCGATCTACTTGCTGGCCATAAAGCGGCGAATCGGCATCGAACATGTCCTGGGTCTGCTTACTGGTGAGCGAGACCTTGTATCCGCCGACGGGCAGGCCCTTTAATTTCATGACCTGGTCCTGGACGGCATAGGCGGTGTCGTCATCGGTGACCACCCCTGTCCAGTCCCTTTCGTGAAGGGGCGTGCCGGAACGGTCGGCTTCAAAGAGTGCTTGTGCAAAGTCTAATTGGTGTTGGTTAAGTTTTGTCATCGTCATTTACCTCCTGAAGTTAATGACCATGGTACTCACTGCTGCCAATCTCCTATCAAGATGAGCACCATGGATCTTGTTGAGTGTTGAATAATGTTATTAATATCGTCAATGCTACTAATGTCGCTTTCTTGCATTATGCTCACCTCGCCGTTAATTATTTCAAAAACAAACAAAAAATCCCTTAAGCATCGAAATGCTTAAAGGACGAATAAATCGCGGTACCACCTTTTCTTCATGGAAAGAATCCACCTCAGTCAGACAAATAATCTGCTGCCAGGGTAATGGTTGGCGACCAGGCCGACTTACTGTTATTCAGTGACCAACTTGCAGGTGATCTCGGGAGTGGGCCCGCGGCTAACTTTCACCAACCGTTAGCTCTCTGTTGCCAGTACCCACCGCGAATTCCTGCGCGCTGTTTTTTGCTTGTAATTAAGTTTAGCTAAACTATACTCATCATTTTCTAATCTGTCAACAAGAAATTTAATAAATCGCCGGTCAAAAAGTTTTTTGCGGTGGACCAGTTAATGAAGAGACTGCTTCGTCCGGCCCTTGAAATTGCAGATAATTTAATTCAATGCTTAACAAGCAAGGGCAACTAGTGTATACTACTTGCCAACAGCTGTTTTATTAAAAAATAATTAAAAATCAGTTGAAGTTTATTAAGAGGAGTGACGACAATGACAAAGTTTAACTATTCTAAACGAGTTCCAGCAGATGGCACGGATGCGGTGGGCACGATCCTAAAGGCAGCAGCGGATCCGCAAATTATTTCATTTGCTGGTGGGTTGCCAGCTCCTGAACTTTTTCCCGTTAAGGAGATGAAGGAAGCTGTCGACCGAGTCTTCGCAAAACACGGTCAGGAAGCCATGCAATACGGGGCTGCCAAGGGGGTTACCGCCCTGCGCAAGCTGATCCAAAAACACGTTAAGGACAAAGAGGACGTGGATGCCGAACTTGAAAATGTGTTAGTGACGACCGGTTCCGAACAGGTATTGGACCTGGTCGGCAAGGCCTTCGTCGACCCTGGTGACACCGTCTTAGTTGAGCAGCCGACCTACCTGTGCGCCCTGGACGTCTTCAAGACCTACGGGGCTAACTTTGCGGGCGTGGAGATGGATGAGCAGGGGATGAAGATGGATGCATTGGAAGAGGCATTGAAGTCCCATCCAAACACGAAACTGATTTACACGGTACCAAACTTCCAAAACCCAACTGGCCGCACGATGGCTCTGGAACGCCGCAAGCAGCTGGCCGAGCTGGCGGCTAAGTACGACGTCTACGTCCTGGAAGACAACCCGTACGGTGAGATTCGCTTTGCCGGCCAACATGTGCCGGCCGTGAAGTCCTTCGACCAGACCGGCCACGTCTTCTACATGAGTACCTTCTCCAAGACCCTGGCGCCTGGCTTCCGTTTGGGCTGGCTGGTCGCTGATGAGGACGTCGTCAACAAGCTGACCGTCCTGAAGCAGTCAGCGGACCTGCACACCGATAACTTGGCCCAGTATGCGGTCGTGGAGTTCTTGCAAAACAACGACCTCGATGCCCACGTCAAGGAGATCAGTGACCTCTACGGCAAGCGCAAGCAGTTGATGGTCGATGGGATCAAGAAGTACTTCCCAGCCGGGGTCAAGTACACGGATCCCGAGGGTGGAATGTTCCTTTGGGTTGAAGTGCCTGGGGTGGACGATACCGTTGCCCTCTTTAAGGAATGCCTGAAGCACAACGTTGCCTTCGTACCCGGTGACCCATTCTTTGCCGGCGCCGCCCAGCCTGGAACCTTCCGTCTGAACTACTCCAATGCCCAGGAGGATAAGATCACGGCGGGGATGAAGCAGCTCGGTGCCGCCCTCCAGGATGCCGTGGCGAAGTGATGATATTCAGCGAGTAATTAACATTTTTGAAAACCCCTGAGGGATACAGCTAGGCTATGCTGTATCCCTTTTTAGTTTATTCAAATATCAAATGGTTGGGGATCAAGGAAAAGTATTTTATAATCAAGTGTTAGTCAACTATCATATAATAAGTAACTCGTTGAAAGAAGGGAAAATTGTGGCAATTCTCAAACAGCTCGGCTGGTTCTTCCGCCAGCAGTGGCGGCAGTACCTCGGCGGGGTGGTCGCGCTGATCTTGGTGGCGATTTGCAACGTCGTTCCGGCACGGATCATTGGAAACGTGGTCGACGCCATCAGTGCCCACCGAGTAGTTTTAGGCTGGTTGCTGGTCCAAATAGGCATCATGGTTAGTGCCGCCTTGATTCAGTACTTTCTCCGCTTTGCCTGGCAAAAGCTTCTCTATGGCAGTTCATATGTTTTGGAGCGGCAGCTGCGCAGCCAGCTCTTTCACCATTTCATGGTCATGGACCCGAGTTTCTACCAGCGCTGGCGGACCGGTGACTTGATGGCCCACGCCACCAATGACGTTGAGGCGGTCCGGGAGGTGGCTAGCTACGGGATCCTGACGCTGGCCGACTCGGTCATCACCGGGGGATCAATGATCATTGCGATGGGGGCCTTCGTCAGCTGGCGGCTGACTGTTATCACCCTCCTGCCGCTCCCCCTGCTGGTGGTTTTGTCCCATCACCTGGGGAATAAGATTCACGATGCTTACGGGCGTGCCCAGCAGGCTTTTGGCCGGCTCAACAATAAGACTCAGGAAAGTATCAGCGGAATCAAGGTAGTCCAGTCACTTGGGGAAGAGGAGGCCGACCTGGCTGACTTTCACCATTACGTTCAACAGGTCCTCCATACCAACTTACGGGCCTACTTCTGGGACGCGCTGTTCAGTCCAGCCACCACGCTGATCATGGGGATGGCCTACATCATCGCGATCGGTGTCGGCGGCTGGGCCGTGGGACAAGGGCAGCTATCGGTTGGACAGTTGGTCACGATGATCACCTACCTTGGCGAACTGGTCTGGCCACTGTTTGCGATCGGGACCCTGTTCAATACCCTGGAGCGGGGACGGGCCAGCTATGACCGGATTAATGCCCTGCTAGCCGAGAAACCGGCTTGGCTTCCGGCCCCCGCGGGGGTGTCGGTTCCAACAGGAAACATGGCGGTGGCCATCGACCATTTTTCATACCCGGAAGAAAAGGATGATGTCCTTCACGATGTCCGCTTTAAGATTCCGGCCGGGGCTAAGATCGGCCTGGTCGGACCGACAGGGAGCGGCAAGTCAACCTTGTTGCGTCTGCTGGTGCGTGATTTTGACCATTACCAGGGGAAGATCAGTGTTGCCGGTCAGGACATCCGGCAGCTTCCCCTTGAAGGCTACCGGCAACGGGTAGCCTATGTGCCCCAGAACAGTTTTCTTTTTTCAACCACCGTTGAGCGTAACCTCCGCTTTGGCAACCCCGCAGCCAGTACGCAACGCCTCCACCAGGTGACGGCGGCGGTCGCGATGGCTGACGAGGTGACGGTAATGCCGGAACAATACCAGACCACGGTTGGTCAGGATGGAACGAACCTCTCTGGTGGGCAAAAACAACGTCTGGCACTAGGACGGGCTCTGATGAAGGATGCCCAGTTGCTGGTGCTCGATGCCCCCCTCTCGGCGGTTGATGCCGAGACGGCGGAACAAATTGAACAGCGCCTGGAGCAGGGGCGTCAGTCACTGGTCATGGCGACGAGCCGGCTGAGCGCGGTTAGTCAGCTCGACTGGCTGATTGTCATGGAAAAGGGAACCATTACGGAACAGGGGAAGCCGGCGGCACTCGCCAACCGGCCGGGCTGGTACCGTGATACCTTGCAAGAACAGTTGCGGCGCAAGAGATTGGAGGATGACCTGAATGGACAAACAGACTAAGTTGACCCACCGCCGGCAGCGGGCCGTTTTGCGCCGAATTTTCCGGGCAGCCCGGCCTTTCTGGTGGCAATTCACCCTTGCAATTGTCGTGGCTGTAGTCCTCAGTGTCGTTAACCTCCTCTTACCCCGGCTGATCCAGTTCTACATCGACCACTACCTGCGCCATGGCCCGGTTCTATTGAAGTGGATCATCATGTTTGCCGGGATTTACCTGGCCTTAACGATTATCCGGGCCCTCTTGCAATTTATCCAAGCCTACAGCTTTGCGGTGGGTGCGGAACGAACCCTGGAGAGCCTGCGGGACCGGTTGATTCGCCATATTTACTTCCTGGGGATGCGCTTCTTTGATGAGACTCCGGTGGGGGAGATTGTCTCTCGGGCGACCAATGACACCAAGGCCCTCTACAATTTTTGGAACCTGATCCTAAACCTGGTCGTCGCCTTAACCGGCCTGGTCGCATCCTTTGTAGCCATGTACATGGTGAGCCCGCTGCTGGCCTGGCTGACCCTGGGCCTGCTGCTGGTAATCGTTCTGCTGGTGCGGTGGTACCAGAAACTCAGTGTGCCCGTCTACCAGCGGGTTCGGGCGAGCCTCAGCCGGTTGAATACGCAGATCAATGATGCCCTGGGCGGGATTGAGATCATCCAGCAATTCGGCCAGCAGCACCGCCTGGCGACGGACTTTGACCAGGAGAACAACCGCTATTTCGGTTATCGCAACCACTTGATCAACTTCGACTCCTTCCTCCTGTACCCGATTGTCAGCCTGATGTTCATTCTGGCGGAGACGGCGACCCTGGGTTACTTTGGCTGGCACAGTGAGCAGACGATGGTGGCCGCCGGGGTGGTCTACGCCTTCGTCGCCTACCAGCAGAACTTCTTCAACCCCCTGACCAGCGTGATGGAGAACCTCGCAACCTTCCAGGAGGGGATTGTGGCCGGTGACCGGATCTTTACCCTGCTGGACCGGCCATCAACCCAGCCGACTCAAAGGGATGAACCTCTACAGGTCACGGCGGGAAGGATCGAGTTCCGGCACGTGACCTTTGGCTATGACCCGCAGAAGCCGGTCTTGAAGGACATCTCCTTTACGGTTGAGCCGGGGCAGCTGGTCGCCCTGGTTGGGCACACCGGGAGCGGGAAGAGTTCGATCATCAACCTGCTGATGCGCTTTTATGAATTTCAGGCGGGGCAAATCCTGATTGACGGTAAAGACATCCGCCGCTACCCGTTGCGGGAACTGCGGCACCGCCTGGGCTTAGTGGTCCAGGAGCCCATTATCTTCTACGGGACGGTGGCCCACAACATCGGGATGTTTACCGACGAACAGGACCTGACAAACATCCGCCGAGCCGCCAAGCTGGTCAACGCCGACAGTTTTATCGAACAGCTCCCCCGCAAGTACGACACTCTGCTGACTGAGGGCGGGAGCAACCTCTCGACCGGTCAGCGCCAGCTGATTGCCTTTGCCCGGGTGATGGCCCGCCATCCACGGGTCCTGATCTTGGACGAGGCCACGGCTAGCATCGATTCGCACACAGAGAAGATGATCACGGCCGGTATCAATGAGATGAGCAGGGAGCAGACGACCATTGCCATTGCCCACCGGCTTTCAACCATCCGGGATGCCGACCAGATTCTAGTCCTGCGCGACGGCCGAATCGTTGAACGGGGCCGGCACGACGAGCTGATGGCCCAGAATGGCTACTACGCGAAGATGGTCCGCCTGCAGGAAGCAGAAAAATAGAAAAATCCCTTTACAGAAGCGGGCAGGGCATGTTAAACTAACAAAGTTGATTAAATATGACTCTGCCTAAGACTCAGGTGGCGTAAGCCTTAATTCGTACCTGCCGAGGA
Source organism: Limosilactobacillus galli (assembly GCF_947381495.1). Lineage (NCBI taxonomy): Bacteria > Bacillati > Bacillota > Bacilli > Lactobacillales > Lactobacillaceae > Limosilactobacillus > Limosilactobacillus galli. The sequence goes on from NZ_CANCWK010000030.1 coordinate 18,770, forward strand.
AGAAATGCAAATTCCTTCTCTATGTCTGCGGTCATAGGGATTTTTTATTAAATCCGATCAAAATACATTGCAGGAGGTGAAAATTCATGAGTGAAGCAGCTATTGCTAAGAAGGCTGAAATCGTTAAGAACACTCAGGCTATGCTTAACGACGCACAATCAGCTATCGTTGTTGACTACCGTGGTTTGACGGTTGCCGAAGTTACTGACTTGCGTAAGCAACTTCGTGACGCCGGTGTTAAGATGTCAGTTATCAAGAACAAGATTCTTGACCGGGCCGTTGAAGGCACTGACTACGAAGACCTCAAGAGCACTTTTGTTGGTCCTACTGCTGTGGCTTTCTCAAACGAAGACCCAATCGCACCAGCAAAGATCTTGAAGAAGTTCGCCGATGACCACGACGCTCTTGAAATCAAGGGTGGCTTCATCGAAAAGAGTGTTAAGACTCTCGACGAAATCAACGAATACGCTTCTATGCCAAGTCGCGAAGAACTGTTGTCAATGCTTGCATCTGCACTGCAAGACCCAATGCGGAAGATTGCCCGTGCAGTCAAGGCCGTTGCCGACAAGGAAGACGAAGCCGCATAATTGCCGTATTAAGATTAAATATCAAATTAAAATCAATTACCTAAATATTGGAGGAAATAAACATGGCTTTTGATAAGGATGCTATCATTGCTTCATTAAAGGAAGCATCAATTTCTGACCTTAACGACCTCGTTAAGGCTATCGAAGACGAATTCGACGTTTCTGCAGCTGCTCCAGTTGCTGTTGCCGGTGCTGCCGGTGGCGACGCTGCTGCTAAGGACAGCTTCACTGTTGAATTGACTGAACCAGGTGCTGCCAAGGTTAAGGTTATCAAGGCTGTTAAGGACATCACTGGTGTCGGCCTGAAGGATGCTAAGGACCTTGTTGACAACGCTCCTTCAGCTATCAAGGAAGACGTTAAGGAAGACGAAGCTAACGACATCAAGGAAAAGCTTGAAGCCGCTGGTGCTACTGTTACCCTTAAGTAGTCTTATATTCATTAATACAGAAAAGACCGCTGTTTGGCGGTCTTTTTCTTTTTAAACATGGCTCTTTGTCAATCGGTAAGGATGAAGAGATTTTTGAGAACTAGACTAAGCCACTTTGGCTTTTGGTCTAGTTC
>NZ_CANCWK010000031.1:0-19669 GCF_947381495.1 Limosilactobacillus galli
CGCCCTAACGGGCGCTAAAGGGGCCTATCCATCCCATGACTAAAGTCACGGGATTTCCGGCCAAACATCATTAAATAAAAATTAAAAAAGCGGAAACGAATTGCACCTGTTTCCGCTTCACGATAGAATAATTAAGATTGTGTTATGTTTTAACAAGATAAAATGCTTTGGGGACGGGGAAAATTCCCTCAGCTCAATAAAAAGAATAAAGGTAGGATATTACAGGTCATGAATGAAGAACATAATGATTTAAGTAGTACCGCACCGCAAAATGATGCCCGGTCGAAGATGCTGAGCGGTTCAGCATGGATGACGGCCGGAAGTATTGCTTCACGTATTCTGGGGGCCCTTTACGTTATTCCATGGGTAACCTGGTTTGGTGCATACAGTAACGAGGCCAACGCGTTGTTTGCCCAGGGGTATAATATCTACAACCTCTTCTTGGTGGTGGCAACCGCGGGAATCCCTTCAGCCATCTCCAAACTGGTGGCCCACTACAACGGGATCAACCAATATGGGGTTAGTCGAAGGTTGTACCACTCTGGAATGTATGTTGCCATGGCGATGGGGGTCATCTGTGCCACGATCATGATGTTTGGGGCGTCGCTGATGGATAACGGCGATCCCAACGTAATCCCGGTCATCCGGTCCCTCGCCTGGGCGGTCCTGATCATCCCCGGAATGGCGATCACCCGGGGCTTCCTGCAGGGATATAACTGGATGGCCCCGTCGGCGATGTCGCAGTTTGTCGAGCAGCTCTTCCGGATTATCTACATGCTGGCTGCAACCTACTTCATCATGAAGATCCAGCACGGCAGCTGGGTATCCGCGGTCACGCAGTCAACTTTTGCCGCCTTCATTGGGGCGATTGGGGCGATCATCGTCCTGGGGATTGCCTGGTTAAGGCACCTCAGTGAGATGAATGGACTGGTTGCCAACAGTGTGTCCGATCCCGAAGTCTCAACCGGCCGCCTGGTCTTCAAGATTGCCTATCAGGCTATCCCGTTCATCGTGATTGAATCGGGGATCACCCTGTATCAGTTGATCGACCAGTTCACCTTCTCACGGATGATGGCGATGGTGGGAAACTTCACTCACTACCAGGTCACGGTTCTCTATGCTCTCTTCTCATTTAACGCCAACAAGCTCTACATGATTGTGATCTCCTTGGCCTCCGCCATGGCGGCCACAGTCATTCCGCTGCTGGCCACGGCCCGGGCCCAGAACGATCAGGAGGGGATGCGTAAGCAGATTGAAAATGTTCTGCTGCTCTTCTACTTCGTGATGATTCCGGCGGCCCTGGGGATGGCAGCCGTTGCTCAGCAGGTCTACACGGTCTTCTACCGTTACGACCCGGCCGGGGTTACGGTTCTCCAGTTCGCTTCATTTGTCTCCATTCCGATGGGGCTCTACACCGTTGCCGCGGCAATGATGCAGGGAATTTCAGAAAACAAGCGGATGATGAAGTTCCTGGGGATCGGCCTGCTGGTCAAGCTGATCATCCAGTTGCCATGTATTTGGGCGTTTGAGGGTCTAGGTCCTTTGGTGGCTACTTGCATTTCGATGTTCGTGGTCAACTATCTGATCCTGCACTCCTTCAACATGGAGTTCAACATGCACTTTGCTGAGATGGCTCAGCCGACGAACCAGATCCTCTGCTTCTCCCTGATCATGTTTATCTTAACCAAACTGGTCATGTTGGGAATTGGCAGCCTGGTTAGTCCGTACGGGCGGTTCACGGCCTTCTTCTCCTTGATTCCAGGAGTTGTGGTTGGGGTCGGAGTTTACCTCTACCTGGCGCTCAAGTACCGGTTGGCTGACCGGATCATCGGAGCCCGTTCGGCAGCCCTACGACGGAAGTTACATATTCGTTAAATAAAAGAAGCCTTGTGATTGCTGATTTGGCAACCACAAGGCTTTTTTGGATGGAACTAGTCCAAGAAGCCGATGTGCTTCTCTTGGCCGGCGCTCTCCATCTTCTTCATGAAGACCGGCAGGGCCCGGCTGATCTGATGGGGCAGGACGATGTATTGATTCTTGGCAATGTTTTCGGCAATGGCACTGTGGGCGTAAACCGCCGCTAAGACGGCCTTCAATGGGTTCTGGTGGAACTCAGCGACAAAGCCGCCGACCATTCCGGCCAGGGTATCGCCCATGCCGCCAACAGCTTGGGCCGGGGTTCCAATGGTCAGCTGGTAGGTTTGGTCAGCTGCGTAGATTTCGGTGTGGTGCTTTTTGAGGACCACCGTCGCGTCGAGCTGGTCCCGGGCTGCCCGGTTGCGCTCCGGCGTCTGGTCGGCAATCTTGATGCCAGAGAGCCGCTGCCACTCCATCTCGTGCGGCGTATAGATGATATTGCCCTGCGGTGCGGTTAAGTGCTCACGGGCCATCAGGGTAATCGCCGAACCATCGATAACCATGTTTTGCTCACTACGGATGTGGGCGAAGACGTTTTTAAGGATGTGTAAACTTTGGTCATCATCGCCGAGCCCGGGGCCGACCACGACTGTTGTTGCGGCGGCAACGAGGCTGGCAACCTGATCGTCATCGGTGGAGTCGGCAAACATGGCCTCGGGAAGCTGGGAGTGCAGGGCGCCAGAGTTGCTCTGGTCGGTGCAAACGGTGACTAGTCCGGCACCAGCACAAACTGCTGCAGTGGCCGCCATGATGATGGCACCGCCGAAGTTGCGGTTTCCACCGACAAGGGTAACCTTGCCAAAGGTGCCCTTGAAGCTGTGCTCAGGCCGTGGTTTGATGACATCATGCAAAATTTGGTCGGTTAACTTTTCCATAAAAAACACTTCCTAAATGATTTCGATTTTTGTAATCGACACTTTAATGGTATCATTATTCTAACAAATTAAATAATTGGAGGAAAAATAAAATGACAGACTGGTTAAAAGCGGCACAGAGTCAGGAAAAAGATTATCTGAACGATTTGACGGCCCTGATGAAGATTCCGAGTGTCCGGGATGACTCGGCGGCGACCGATGAATACCCACTTGGTCCCCGGCCGGCCCAGGCCCTGGCTGCCTTCTTGGAGATGGCGGAGCAGGATGGCTTCCGCACCAAGAACATTGATAATGTGGTCGGCTATGCTGAATGGGGGGAAGGTGACGAAACCCTGGCTATTTTAGCCCACCTGGACGTCATGCCAGCTGGCAAGGGTTGGGACACCGACCCGTTCGATCCGGTGATCAAGGATGGCAACCTGTATGGTCGTGGCGCCTCCGATGATAAGGGGCCGGGAATGGCAGCCTACTACGCCTTGAAGTACCTCAAGGACCAGGGAGTGGCCTTTAACAAGCGGGTCCGCTTTATTGTCGGGACTGACGAGGAGAGCAACTGGACCGGGATGCACCGTTACTTTGAGGTTGAACCAGCCCCAACGATGGGCTTCTCACCCGATGCCGAGTTCCCCGTAATCAACGGTGAAAAGGGGCAGGTATCATTGAAGATTGGCGCCACAGCTACCAACGGTGACCAATATGTTCTGAAGAGTTTTCACTCCGGTCTGCGCTTCAACATGGTACCACGCGAGGCCGTGGCCGTAGTAACGGTTCCTGACCGGCAGGCAGTGACAACGGCCTTTGCCCAGTTTGTCGATGACAACCCGATCTCCGGAACCGCTGAGGAAACCGAGGCCGGCCTGAAGCTGACGGTAATCGGGAAGGCCGCCCACGGGATGGAACCGGAACAGGGGATTAACGCCGGAACCTACCTGGCCAAGTTCCTTGACCAGTATGAATTTGCGGCCAGTGCTAAGAGCTTCATCCACTTCCTGGGCAAGTACCTCCACCTCGATACCCGGATGGACGGCTTCGATGGGGCCTTCACTGATCCAGTCATGGGTGAATTGACGATGAATGCCGGAATCCTGAACTTTGACCAGGAAAACGGCGCCGACATTGATATGAACTTCCGCTTCCCTAAGGGGATTACTCCGGATGAGCTTGAGGCCAACGTCAAGCAGGTTACTGACCAGCTCGGGATGACGGTTGCCCAGGGTGCATCGCAAAAGCCGCACTACGTTGATCCAGAAGATCCAATCGTCAAGACCTTGATGCAGGCCTATATTGATCAAACCGGCGACACCGAAGCGAAGCCGGAAGTGGTCGGCGGGGGCACCTATGGCCGCCTGATGGAACGGGGAGTTGCCTTTGGCGCCCTGATGCCGCAGACGCCGAACACGATGCACCAGGCTAACGAGTACCAGCCGGTTGCCGACCTGATTAAGTCGATGGCAATCTACATGGAGGCCATTAATAATTTAGTGACTGACTAATGCACATTTTTGTTGCTGTGGTAAAATAAAGGTGTAGCAGATAGTTGATTTTGGAGGTGTTTTTATGAGTTATCAAAAGATCCTCGTGGGAATTGATGGTTCGACACAATCAGACATGGCCTTCAACAAGGCCGTCGAGGTGGCATTGCAGAATAATGCCGAGCTCCACTTATTGAGTGTGATCAATGGTGAGCGTTACCCAACCACCGGCCCGAGCGGGTATGGTTTCGTAGACCACAGTATCTATGAATCCGCGGTTGAAGTAATGAAGAAACGGCTTGGCGCTTATCGGACGAAAGCTGAAAATGCTGGCATTAAGAATGTTAAGACCGACGTTGTCATCGGTAATGCCAAGCTTGAACTGGCAGAACATTATCCAACCGAAAACGGCATTGACCTGATCGTCATCGGGGCCACTGGATTGAACGTGGTTGGCCGGTTAATCGTTGGTTCGACCGCTGCATATACGATTCGTGAAGCACCTTGTGATGTTACGGTTGTGAAGACTGATATGAAGAATAAGAAGCTGGACGTTAAGAAAAATAGTTATCCAGAAATTTAATCTTGCAAGAATCCGGATGCCAGTAGGTGTTCGGATTTTTCAATTGCAACTAAAAAAATGGCAAAATAATTAAAAGCTAGTATAATCTGGTTTATCAGGTGGCAACACCATTATTTTGACGATAGGAGTAATCCTAAAATGCAACTAAGACTCAAATATTTGATTACTACAGTTGTTGTTTTGCTAATTGTGATCCTGGGCGGGATGTCCTGGCACCAGCACACCCACTTTAATCGCAACGTGACGATTAACGGGGTGCCGGTTGGCGGTATGAACGCCCAGCAGGCATATGGCAAGGTAAAGAACACCAAGCGGGCCAATAAGGTCTACCTGAATGGGCAGCTGATATACCGCGGCAATGCCACGTCTTCCGGAATCAGCAGCCGGGATCGCGGCGCGTTTGAACGGGCCCTTAAAAAGCAAGTGACCTTCTTCCCTTCTGGCAAGCAGCAAAATCTGCTGGTATGGACCGATCAGATCAAGAACGATCCGCAGTCCGCAGCTAAGCGCCAAGCAGTTGTTAACCGTACCCAGCAGATGAATCGGGGAAAGCGGGCCCAGGTTGATGCCTATGCCGTCCTTGAACACGGCCAAGTGAAGCTGGTAGCCGGCAAGGCTGGTAACCAGTATGACCAGGCGGACCTGTTGCGGCAGTTCAAGCAGCGGGCGGCCAATGGAACGGTGCGGCTGACAGCTCACCGTTCGCAGCCGCTATCAACTAAGAGCGCCACGGTGCAGAACGAAAAGAAGCAGCTGCAAAAGCTGACCGGACGAAGCGTTCAGTACAAAGTTGAGAATAAGGAATATCACTTTACCAGTGCTGACGTGATTTCCAAGGCAACCTACCAGAATGGCAAGTACCAGTTCGACACTGCTGCGGTGAACGGCAAGATCAAGCAGATCAATCGTTCTCAAGCGACGCTGGGCCGGGCCTTCAAGTTCAAGACCCACGCCGGCAACGTTATTACCACCAATCGCAAGGGGAGCTACGGCTGGAAGATCAGTCCCGAAAAAGCGGGCCAGACTCTTGCCCAGGCGCTTGCTGATGGTAAGAAAGAGGTTAGTGCTGCACACGATATCTATGGAATTGGCTATAATACCCGCGGTACCGGTTATGGGGTCACCAGCAATGATGGCCTGGGCGACACCTACGCCGAGCTTTCCATCTCGGATCAGCACGCTTGGTTCTACCGTGACGGCAAGTGTGTCTTCGATGCCGATGTCGTAACGGGGGCCAACAACCCCGAGCAGGAAACGCCAAAGGGAGTTTGGTACATCATGTACCAGCAGTCACCATCTGTGCTGCGCGGTAAGAACAGCGATGGCTCAAATTACGCCAGCAAGGTTCAGTACTGGTCCCAGTTCACCGACAGCGGCTGTGGCTTCCATGACGCCAGCTGGCGGAAGAATTGGTCAAAGACGGCTTACCTGAGCGGCGGGAACGTTGCCACCGGCGGTTCGCATGGTTGCGCCAATATGCACCCGAGTGATGCCGGCACCGCCTACCACGATCTTCAGGTCAATGAGCCGGTAATTGTTTACTAGCTAGATATGAGTCCCAGAGCAATCTGGGGCTTTTTTGTTGGCGCAAAAAGACGTGGCTTCATTGATTTCCCGTAATTAGTTATTAGAGGACGAAAAAAGGGGGAGATTAACGATGAAGAAGCCATTTATAATTGGGACGGTTGCGGCACTGACCATTGCCAATACAGGGGTGACGGGGATCGCCAGCACGCTGGACAATCCCCGTCAGGAAGCTGAACATGTGATTGTTGACCAGGTGCCGGCTGATGAGCAGGAGATCCAGGAACGCGGCCCGGCCTACGCTGATGAGTTTCTGGCGGCCTTTCACCAGCTCAGCACGACCTATGAGCAGGTATTCAGACAAGGGGTGGCTGATGCTGAGCAGGGTTATCGACGGGCGCCAGGAGGGAGTAATCTGGTGGAAGTTGCCTACCAACGCGGCTGGGAGCGGGGTCAGCAACTGATCGCTGCTGCCAGCCCGGTGGTGCCCCCAACTCAGTCGCCAGTGCCCGCTGTGTCGTCGTTTGATCCAGGACAGTCACTGCCGCCGACAACGGATTTGCCGGCTGACCAGGGCTCCTACGCGGTTCAAAAGCCGACGAACAGCCAGCGCCTCTTTATTAATCGGCTGGCGACCGTTGCGCAACAGGTCGGGGCCGAATATGATCTCTATCCTTCGGTGATCATTGCTCAGGCCGCCTTGGAAAGCGACTGGGGAAACAGCCGCTTGGGACGGGCCCCATTTCACAATCTTTTTGGCGTGAAGGGCTACTTTGCGGGTCAGACTACCAGTCAGGTGACCGGAGAGTACCAGGATGGCCGGCACCTCATGATTGTCGATAATTTTCGCCGCTATCAAAACGATTACGAGGCCCTGCAGGACTATGCGCAAACTCTTCAGGCACCGCTCTACCGCGGCGTCCATCGGCAGAATGCGCCAACCTACCGCCAGGCTACCCATGCTTTGCAGGGGCGGTACGCAACTGATCCCCAGTATGAGCAAAAATTGAACCAGCTAATTGAAGGTTACCAGTTAACCCGGTATGATCATCAGCCCCGTCAATCAGAGAGCGGGCACCAGTCACCAGTTAAGGTTAAGGTGACCGAAAGCCAGGTGCCGAAAAGTATGCGGCATCCCAAGCCCGCACATAGGAAAGCGGGTCATCATCATTTCCCAACAATTATCTCGATTGCTAGCGGGGCGGGTTCAGCTGGCCTGATTGAGCTGGGACGACGAATATTTTTTAAATAAAAAAGGCCGAGAATTATTCTCAGCCTTTTAATATATTAACGAATGGAAGCCAGTCGTTCGTCGATCATTCCCAGAACGGTTTCGACGTTCTTCGGGTCTTCCAAATCATAGGTTTCCAGGTCGATCTTCATCTTTGGACTAGCATCGTAATCCTTGTACCATTGCTTGTAGGCACTCCACATCTTGTAGTAGTAGTCCTTCAGTTCTGGGTTGTTGTCGATCTGCTCGTAGTCCCGGCCCCGCTTCTTGATCCGGTAGAGGATCGTTTCAAAATCGGTCTCGGAGTAAACCATGAGGTCCGGTGCCTTCTTTGGCAGCTGTTGCAAGTCCTTCATCATGTTATCGAGAAGGTTAAGGTATACCTCGAGCTCGGTATCAGTGATGTTACCTTCCGCATTGTTCTCCCGCGTAAACAGGGCATCCTCGTAGATAGAACGGTCGAGGACGTTATTGTCATCAGACAGTGCCTGCTTGATCATCGAGAACCGCTTGTTTAGAAAGTAGATCTGAAGCAGGAAACCGTATTGCTTCGGATCTTTGTAGTACAGTGGCAAAACGGGATTTTCACCGACTGGTTCGAAAAATGCTTTAGTGTTTAAGTGTTCGGCAATCTTTCCCGTAAGTGTAGTCTTGCCGACACCAATCATTCCTGCTGTAATAATCACCATGATGGCCCCTCTTTACTTTTAATAACACAAAAACCATCTTACTACAAAATGTTGTGGATTCCTATGGTAAATTTTGCTAGATTTAGTAGGAAGGATGATTTATTGATCGTTTAATAATTGCAAAAGTCCGGCCGCTGGGGGATTAACACCCGGTCGAAAATAAAATATTAAATAGTAAGGTGAAGAAAAATGACAAAAATGGCAGAAAACACGGTCCGCGAACGGTTGGCCTTGGCCAAGCAGCAGGGATACCTGGTGGAGGTTCATAACCTGCCGGGGGATGATTACTTTAATGTTGGCTTCGTGGTCGGGATGGACCAGCTGTTTTGCCTGCTAATCAGCATTGATTGGGATGGCAAGATCAACGGCCTGATTGTGATCCGGATCAGTAGTATTCAAGCGGTGCTCAAACAGACTGACTATCTGACGACAGTTTCGGAGAAAACCAAGGTGGCCCACCGTTACCACTACTTTGACGTTTGGCGTGTGCAAAAATTTCTGGATGAACATCCGGCGATTACCAGCGGCAACCTGCTGGAGAATGCCCTGCAGGATTCCTATTCTAATGACTTGCCGGTGGTGATTGGGACAAGAAAGTATAAGGGCAACGATGACTTTACCGGCAAAATTGCCCAGCTTGACCGGATCCAGCTGGTGCTGCACTACTTCAATGAACACGACCTGTCATCCCTGTGGGAATACCAGGTGCTCCTGGCCCAGATCGATTACCTGCGCTTCCGGGGTACCCAAATGGCCACCGCTCAGCAGATTTTTGCGGATATTTTTCCTGAAGATTAATTGCAACGATCCCCAAATTAATATAAAGTTAATGGTAATAAACGAAAGTGGTGGGATCCAAAAATGGGGAAAAAAGTAACAATTCGCGACATTGCTCGGTTAGCCGGGGTCTCGGTAACAACGGTGTCACAGATTCTGAATGGCAAGGGGGAGCGTTTCAGCCAAAAGACCCGGGACAAGATTTTTAAGCTGCGGGACGAATATGGCTACGTGCCCGACTTTAATGCCCGGAGCTTGATCTTGCGGCAGTCATCAAGCATGATCGGGGTCCTGGTGCCCAACATCAGCAGTCCCTTCTTCGGAACCTTTGTTGAGGGGGTCCAGCACGTTGCCCAGCATGAACGGATGATCCCGCTGATTTTCAGTGCTGACCGCAATGCTGAATTGGAGCAGAACTACCTTTCGCAGATGCTCGAGCGGTCGATTGACGGCCTGATCATCGCCAGTGCCACCATGACGACTGATACGATCAACCGGATCATTGGGGCGCGCGATGTTCCGTACATCCTTTTTGACCAGAACTATGCTCAGGAGGGGACTCGGGTACTGACCGACGACTACCGCGGTGGCGAGTTGGCGGCCCAGCACCTAGCAGACCTCGGCCATAAGAAGATTGCCATTCTGGAGCCGAATGAACTGAGCGAGAACTTTACCCAGCGGTTGACCGGGTTTCAGGATTGCCTGCGGAAGAACCATATCGAGCTTGACGTGGCGCATAACGTCATCAAGGCCCCGCTCAGCCGGCGCGGCGGTTACGATGCGGCGGCGGCGGTTATCAAAGCTGGGGTGACCGCGGCCTTTGCCGGTAACGACGATATGGCTATCGGCTTGATGCGGGGTCTGCGCGAACGCGGGGCCAAGGTACCCGATCAGATCTCCATAATGGGGTATGATGATATTTACTTGGATGAGTACGTTTCACCTCAACTGACGACGATCCGCCAGCCGATCATGGACCTAGGGATCGGGGCGGCTAAGATGCTGTTGAATAAGATCCATTCTGACCAAGAGCAGGAACAGATTCAACGGTTCCCAGTGGAGCTGGTGCAACGGCAGAGTACGGCCCGGGTCCGGTAGTCTGACTTTGGGGCCTCCTGATGAGCGAGTCAGCAGGTAACAGTATTGAATAAGCAAGTTAGGGATCACAGCCGTTTGGGTTGTGATCCCTTTTCAATTTTAGTAAACTAGGTGGAAAAAAGAGGTAAGATGATTGAAAGTAGAATACCTAATTAAAATTATCCTCCCAACCTTCGTTATCTTCGCAGTCCTGGTCTGGCTGACGGCCACCCACGTTATCTCCGGCTGGCTGATGTACCTGTTATGGGTAGTGGGCTTCGTCGGCGCCAACCTGTGGGTGACCCGGGTGACGGCCAAGCGTAGTTACCACCGGTTGCGTAAACAACGGGAGAAAGAAGCTGAGCAGCGAAAAAATGAGTAAGCTTGCAAATATTTTTAATTTCATCTACCGGGTCGGCATCATGCTGATCCTGTTTTTATTGATCCAGTTGCCGCCGGTAGCGATTTCAATTGCCAACCGGCATCCAAATAATTTTTGGCTGACCATCCTGCTAGTGGCAATCTTTTTGATGATGTTTGCCTTTATCATCGGCTGGGCGCGGCGCCTTTATCAGCAATATAACCAGCCGAATGGGGGCCGCTTGCGCATCGGGCTGGTAGTGCTCGGCTACTTCGTCTTGGTAATTGGAATGGCCTTTTTTGGGCAATTGAATGCGTTGCTGTTTCATCAGACGCAGACCGCAAATAATCAGGCGATTGCGCAGATGCTCAACCACAATCAATTGGCGACTGTGGTTTTCGCCATCTCGGCCTGTACACTGACGCCGGTAGCCGAGGAGCTGATTTTCCGCGGGGTATTGACGAACCTCTTCTTTAAGCCGAACTGGTTCTGGCCTAAGGTGGTTTTGTCGGGGCTGGTCTTCTCGTGCGCGCATATCAGCACTAACATTATCAGTTTCCTTACCTACTGTTTTATGGGGATGGTGCTGGCATACGTCTATTGCCGGTCAGGCTCGCTGAAGAATTCCATTGCCCTGCATGCCCTTAATAATATTATTGCGATGGCAGCGCTATTGAAAATTTAAAATAATAGTTGTAATCGTTTCCATAAAATGGTATATTAAAGACGTGGAAGGAAAGAAAAAACGAAAGAGGACATGATTCGTCATGGCACCTCCCACTAGATCAAAGCGCCGAAGGAAGTTACGGAGTAGGCTAGAAGCAACATAAGTGTGACCAGAAATATCGATTAAAGTTTTGAGTTCGTTTAAGTTCTGTAATAAGGTCACCAGGGTGCACTTTGGCAGTGGTAATAAGTGCGACTTTGCGGAAGTTTAGAATCAAAGAAGAAAATGAAATGTAATTAGTTCCAGTGCAAAGTGGCAAGATTCCTTCCGTGAGTTATTGAAGGACGCAGGTATTGTACCTGCGTCCTTTTGTGTATAATAGGCATGAGGTGATTAGATGTTCTTATCAACAGAAGCTTTTCCGCAGGCCCACCGAATTCTAGGAATCGTCAACGCGACGAGTCATTTGATGCTGCAAAGCAATGAAATTGATGCGTTTGAGTCAATGGACCAGCTTTTCAGCGATGTTGAGGCTAAACTCAAATCGCGGGCAACGGCTAAGGGGGCCGACGGGGTGGTCAATGTTCGCTTTACCACGAATGTTGCCAACGTCCAAGTTGCTCCCAAGTTCCTGGTGGTTACCGGGTACGGGACGATGATTCAGCTGATAGATAAGAAAAAGATGAAGTGATGTTTCGAGATCACTTCATCTTTTTGTTTTGGCTAGTTTTGAGCTGCCTGATTTCGGCGGTAAGTTCCCGGTTGGCTTTCTCAATTTGATCAAGCTTGCTTAAAATTTTTTGCATCTGGTCCTCGGTATGATCATGAATGAAGAGGTTGGTTAGGGAGCTGGTCAGCACGCCGACGATCCCGATACCAACAATCATCAGAAAGATGGCGGCCAGTTTGCCGATGAGGGTGTGGGGCGAAATATCACCGTAACCGATGGTAGTTGCCGTGGCAATGGCCCACCAGAGGGAGCGCCCATAGGGAACGTGCTCGCTGATTGAGTACATCGATGCGGCGATGACCAGGATGCAGATGCTGGTGTAGATGATGTAGATCAGCCCGTTGGTATGGAGAAGGCGGTTGAGCTTCCCAGTTAGCCCAATCAGGCGCAGCAGGCGGAAAATCTGGAAGAACCGGGTCAGGCGGCCGAGGCGAAAAATATTGAAGGCTGGCGATACTGGAATGATCGACAAAAGATCAAAGAGGTTGTTCTTGAAGAACTTGCGCTTGTCCTTAGCAAGAGCGAGGCGGCCGAAATAATCAATCGTGAAGATGATTAAAAGGATGTTGTTGAGCATCTCAGGGTAGCCGGTGTTCAGGTTAATCACGCCGCCGAAGTTTAAGATAATCAAGAAGATAGATACCAGGGCGAGGATGGCCATCACGATGTCGTATAGTTTATTTTTCGTCAAAATGTTCACAGTCTTTTCATTGTGTTTGCGTTAATTATATCAGATCTACATGATAACTTTTGGCGCGATCAGGGGGATGGATAAAGATGTATTCCCAATTTGATGCATATCTGTTGCACACGGATAAAACAAAAAGCCCGGTAGAATAATATCTACCGGACTTATATTACTTATCCTAATTAAACGTTTAATTTTTCTTTTAGCGCCGTAGTCATTACTTCACTAAAGTTAATGCCATTCTCTTTCCCTAATTCGTTCAAGTAGTTAGGAATGGTAATGGTCTTTTTGATTACCTTGTTATCGTGCTTGCGTTTATATTCTGAGACATTAACAGTAACCAGAGTAGCGATAGCCCCATTCTTTGTTTCGGGCAATTTAGTATTAGACTCCGGCAGCTTTCCCTCAAGAGAGTAGGTGCCAATATAATCTTTGGCCATTTCCATAGCATCGGCAATAGACTTTCCTTCAGTCATACCATCAATATCTGGAATTTCGACAAAGTATGGGTAGTCGGTGCCGTCTTCGTCCTTAGTAATAATAATTGGAAATACTTTAATTTCATCCATAGTGTGGACCTCCTTAAATTTGGTACACAAAAGCTCGGCTCAATTAAGAGCCTTGCTTCGATTACTTCAGGTTGAACTTCTTTATTAAAGCGTTGTAGAGCTTGTCACTGAACTTTGGGTGACGTGGTAGCTGAGTTTTAATCTTGCCGTTTGACCATATGTCATGATTGCCACCGTGTCTGACAAGGTACCAGCCATTGTCTTTGAATTTCTTTTCAACCTTGCGTCGTTGTACCAAATTGTTCACTTCCCTTCGACACTTATATAATACACGTATTAAGCACGTATATCAATACGATTACACATGTTTAATACGTGTTTTTGATAAATATGAGAGCTTTGCTGATCGCTCAGATTACATGAAAAGATCATGTTTATAATTGATCATCTTATTTACTTAATCACTATATTTATTTAAGTCGTCACCATCCCCCGAATAGGAGCATAATATAGTTGTAATGTTTACTATTGGGGGTATTTTAGAATGAAAAGATTAGGTTTAGATTGCGTCACGATATTGGCCCGGCTTAGTTTAGCTGGGTGCAATAATCTGACATCGCAGTCACACAAGGCAGCCAGTAGCTCGTCTATTACGCCTACCAAAGTAGTTAAGCACCACAAAGCAAATAAAAAGGCTGCTAGTGAAAGTAGTAAAGACAAACAGTCTTCATCTAATAGTAGTAGTCAAGTGTCCAATAGTAGTGCTACTAGCCAGCAAAGCAGCAATGGCCAGAATGCAACCGCTCAATCTAATAATGGTAATAACAGTAATCAGCAGCAAGTACAGGGAAGCTCGCAGCAGGGCGGCATCAACAATGCTGATCAAGCGTTAACCGCCGCCCGTGCAAAGTATGGCGATGGTAATGGTAATTACCACTGGACCGTAATGTATGACGCAGACACTGGTCAGCCGATTCGTAACGATGATGGTTCTTATTTCGTTAAGGCTATTGATCCAACACAAGGGACAATGACTGGCACCGCTCAAAGCGTCAATGTTTATCCAGACGGCTCGATGACAAATAATTAAAGATTAGACGAAGGGGATGGATCGTAGAGGGTGCATCTTCTTTTTGATTACATTGCTGACGCCCTAAAAGAGGAGAAGAGCATTTTCCGAACTAGTTGTCGCAGGGCAAAATAAAAAGCCGCCTAAACAGACGGCCACATGCTGGGGAGAAGCTCAATATTTTTCCGCACTTGCGATAAAAAATACGTTTTTCAGTGTTTTTACAAAAACAAAAATGTCTTTATATCAACGTTTTGCGAAGATATAAAGACATCGAAGAATTAAAAATGCCCCAAACAGGATTCGAACCTGTACATGGAAACCCATACAACGACCTGAACGTTGCGCGTCTGCCAATTCCGCCACTGGGGCATCAACTTATTAAGTTGTTTTGTTATCTCTCAACCAGACAACATAAATTATTATATCCAAATTCCAGATAATTGCAAGGCTTTTTCCAAAATTAATTTAAATTTTTTTCAGAACCATAAAGTGACTGCCACAAGGGCGATTACCAGAGCAAAAATCACCATGTAGGAACGGTTGGGATTGCCAAACGTCTCACGCTTTAAGCGAAAAGTTGTCTCCATAAAAGCGTACACAAGAATCAAGTAGATAATAATTATGAGGCCAATCCACAGATCATGGGGAAAAGTCAGAATCAGCTTAATGATAGAAACAGTTAAGAGGACAAAGAAGCATAACCGGGCGAAGATCAGCCAGTCGGTCACGTGCTTTTCTTTCTTGGCTTTATTTCCGCCTAAATTGGCGATGATTAAAAGGGCGGTTGTAAAGATAGCAATCACTTGTAACATTGAAATTCACTCCTTTTCTATAATTTTAGCATTCCCGATAGCTCGACACCAGCGGACATTTGACTTGAAAAAGATTATCAGAAAGTGTAAAGTATCATGTATTGCAAACGAATCTATAATGAGGTGAATTTTAGTGGCTGATTTCGAAATTGGTGACGTTGTAAAGGGCAAGAAGTTCGGGCCAATGGAGCACGACTTCTCCGGTGTCGTTGAAAAAGTCTACAATAATTCAATTATGATTTCGATCCAGGACTTTGACCCATCTGATAAGAGCGGGGTTAATGAACTGAACGGCCGGGCCGTAATTCGCCAAAAAGAAGCGAAGATGATCAAGGCCGTTCCTCGTGAGGAAAAGGACGATGATGAGGCTGATGAAAAGAAGGACGATAAGAAGTCTAAGTCAACCAAATCGACTGCCAAGAAAAAAACTAGCAAGAAATCGACAAAAAAGGCTGACAAATAGTCAATAAAGTTATATACTAGCTTAGTAAGTTAATTGAGCTAGTTTTATGCGGGTATAGTTTAGTGGTAAAACACAACCTTCCCAAGGTTGCGTCGCGAGTTCGATTCTCGTTACCCGCTTACGATGCAGGAGTTATGGCTCCTGCTTTTTTATACTCAAAAAGCCCCGGAGCTGTCCGGGGCTTTGCTGGTTATTAGAGTTGAATGCTATCGAGGACGGTCTTCATGGCCTTTGCCGAATGGGTCATCTTGGCCTGTTCGTCAACGGTCAGTGGGTACTCGATCACCTGGCCGATTCCCTGACTGTTGATCACTGCCGGTAAGCCAAGATAGATGCCGTTAATTCCGTACTGGCCTTCCAGCGGAGCAGAGATTGGCAGGACCACATTGCGGTTTTCGATGATGGCACTGGTGATATAGGCAAGGCACTTGGCAACCCCGTAGAAGGTGGCACCCTTGTTGCCGATGATCCGGCCGCCCGCCTTATGCACATCATCTTCGATCTCTTCCTTATCCTGGTCAGTGAGCTGGACTCGTTCAGCGAGCGGCTTGCCATTAATGGTAATTTCATTGAAGGCCGCAAACGAGGTATCGCCATGTTCACCAAGTATCTGTGCGTCAACGGCATTGACGGAGAGGTGGAGACGGTGGCTGAGAAGAATCCGCAACCGCATTGAATCCAGCGAGGTGCCGGTTCCAATGACCCGTTCCTTAGGGAAGCCGCTGAGCCGTTGCGTAAGGGTCGTCAGGATGTCGACAGGATTGCTGGAGATGACGAAGACCCCTTTGAAGCCAGCCGCCACGATGGGATCAACGATGGTTTTCAGGATAGCGGCATTCTTATTGACCAGGTCCAGGCGGGTTTCGCCGGGCTTGCGGGCCACGCCGGCGGTGATCACCACGACATCCGCGTTGTGCGCGTCCTGGTAATTACCGGCCACCACCCGAACCGGACTGGTCAGCGGGGTGATGTCGGCCAGGTCAACAGCGTCGCCGGTAGCCTTTTGCTGGTTTCGATCAACAATGACCAGTTCGTCAATTTCGTGGGTTGACTGGAGCAGCGAGAAGGCGAAAGCGGAGCCCACCGCCCCGTCGCCAACCAGGACGACCTTATGAGTGTATTCATCAAGCATTTTAATCGGCTTCCTTTCCTAATTCAGCTTGGGCGGCCCAGTGGTTGATCGGGCCAAACTTATGACCAACCGTCAGCGGATTGGCGATGGCGGCATAAATCGCATCTTTGGCCCGGCGGACGGCACTTGGGACATCCTGACCCTTGGCAAGCTCAGCGGCGATAATGGCGGAGAAGGCGTCCCCAGTCCCATTAAGCCGGCTGGTCTTGATGAACGGCTTGGACGTCCAGAAGTGGCTGCCATCCTCTAGGAGAACCAGGTCATCGACGGAATCTTGGGCGTTATCACTGTGAGCACCCTTGACCACCACGTTCTTGGCGCCCATTTTCTGGAGTCGCTGGGCCGCGGTGAGTTGGTCTTGCCGATTATTAATCGTCATTTCAGCCAGCTTCTGGGCCTCATAGAAGTTTGGTGTGATTACCTTAGCGAGGGGAATAATCCGCTCCCGGAAAAGCTCATAGGCGGATTGAGCTAAGAGCATTGCCCCGTGCTTGGTGATGATAACCGGGTCGACCACCAGGGGACCAAACGTCTGGGAATCGTAATGGTCCGCCACGACGTTGATTACGTCATCGTTGGCCAGCATCCCGGTCTTAGCCGCCTTAATCTGAAAGTCACGGGCCAATTGATGAAACTGTTCAGCAATGAATTCTTTGGGCATGACCTCTTGGGCGGTGATGTCGTATGAATTGCCGGCAACGGCCGCGGTCAGAATACCGTGGCCATAGACCCCATCGACGAAGAAGGCGTGGAGGTCGGCGGGCATGCCAGCGCTGCCGTCCGAATCGTGCCCGGCAATTGTCAATGCTTGAATATCTTGTTGTATCATTCACATCATCCTTTCACTATTTCTTAATACTTTGATTTTAGCATACAATCGGTGCGGGCAGGTCGATCAGCGATTTTCCTTGTAATTAGATTAGATTTTGTTATAATAAAACAGTGCTAAAGCTGATAATCAAGGAGTAGTAGTAATCACGTGCTTTACAGCGATCCTATGATGGTGTGAGTTAGGAAATGCATTGATTACGAAGGCGTGCCTTGTAGGTATAGTTTAATAATTAAGAGTGGAATTCTAATTCAATTAGAGTGGTACCGCGGGAAATGAACTCGTCTCTAGTAAGTTACGGACTTATTAGGGACGTTTTTTGATATAAGGAGGAATACTATGGACGAAAAGCAAAAAGTTGCAACCGCGCTTTCAAAAGCATTACCAGAGATGGATATTGCCGAAATCACGGACAAGATTGAACGGCCAAAGGATGCTAAGAATGGTGACTACGCCTTCCCGACGTTCTTCTTAGCTAAGACCCTGCACAAGGCTCCCCAGATGATCGCCAGCGACTTGGTAGAAAAGATCGATCAGGCAGGCTTCGACAAGGTGGTTGTCGCCGGCCCATACATCAACTTCTTCCTGGACAAGGCCGAGGTTGGTTCCGACGTCTTGAAGGAAATTTTGAACGACCCTGAGCACTACGGTGACCTGGATCTGGGTCACCAGGCCAATGTGCCGATCGACTACTCTTCACCTAACATTGCCAAGCCAATGGGGATGGGGCACCTGCGTTCAACCATGATTGGTGAATCCGTTGCCCGGATCCTGGAAAAGGTTAACTACAACCTGATCCGGATCGACTATCTTGGTGACTGGGGGACCCAGTTCGGTAAGATGATGGCGGCCTACAAGATGTGGGGTGACGAACCAGAAGTCCAAAAGGGTTTGAAGGAAGACCCAATTGACACCCTGGTTAAGCTCTATGTCCGGATTAACACCGAAGCCGATGAGCACCCAGAATACACCGAAGAAGGTCGGGCATGGTTTGCCAAGCTGGAACACGGTGATGAAGAAGCTTGGAAGCTTTGGCACTGGTTCCGTGAGATGTCCTTGCAACGTTTCCAACGGGTTTACGACATGCTGAACGTGCACTTTGACTCCTTCAATGGTGAAGCCTTCAGTGCCCAAAAGATGGAAGAACCAATCCAACTGTTGAAAGACAAGGGCCTGCTTAAGGAAAGCCGGGGGGCTCAGATCGTTGACCTCGACAAGTACAAGCTGCCGCCATTGCTGATCATCAAGTCTAACGGGACGACGACTTACATCACCCGTGATTTGGCAACGGCCCTCTTCCGAAAGCGGATGTACGGCTTTGCTAAGTCCATCTACGTTGTGGGGGCTGACCAAGAGACTTACTTCCGTCAATTACGGATGGCCTTGAAGGAAATGGGCTTCAACTGGTGGGACCAGATCACCCACGTTTCCTTCGGTCTGATGAACCTGAACGGGAAGAAGATGTCTACTCGTAAGGGTAACGTGGTCTCCCTGGAAGACGTTCTGAACGATTCCATCGACCTGGCGCGGAAGCAGATTGCCGAGAAGAACCCAGACCTGAAGAACGCTGATGAAGTGGCTAAGCAGGTTGGTGTCGGCGCCGTGATCTTCCATGACTTGAAGAACTACCGGCGGAATGCAGTTAACTTCAAGCTGGAAGACGTTGTCAAGTTCGAAGGTGAAACTGGTCCATACGTTCAGTACGCACGTGCCCGGGCCGAGAGTATCCTGCGGAAGGGTGGCATCCGTGACTTCAGCGATGTTGACCTGACCAAGGTCGGCGACTCTGCATGGGAACTGATCAGCTTCCTGGGTCAATACAGCGAAGCAATCAAGCGGGCGGCCCTCAACTACGACCCATCCGTTGTTGCTAAGTACGCACTGGAACTGGCTAAGAAGTTCAACCAGTACTACGCTCACACCCGGATCCTGGACAAGAATGAAGGTCAACAAGCCCGGTTGGCATTGACGCAGGCGGTAAGTAACGTCCTGAAGTCTGCTCTGAACCTGCTGGATATCCAAGCACCAGACGAAATGTAATTAAATTCCCGATAATTTGGGAAAATAAAGATGAAAACAGCACCAGCAAATTTGGCCGGTGCTGTTTTTGGTAGTGCGCCCGGCATGGGTATTAGCTAGGCGGTGAAAGTCCGCTATGGGCCGTAGTAGTCGGAACCATGAGCCGAGGACAAGGGTGTCCACTGTGAGGTGGAATCTGAAGGAAGTTTAAGGTAAAGTACCGCACCGATGAACAAGAAGTA
>NZ_CANCWK010000032.1:0-19297 GCF_947381495.1 Limosilactobacillus galli
TAGCCTTGATTATAAAGATCTACTACTTTTGCAATAGCGTCATGGGCCCCACGGTGGGGACGGAAGCCAAAACTGTTATCAGAGAAAACACGCTCAAAGATAGGCGTAAGAATTTGGGCTACAGCTTGTTGAACCATTCGGTCCACCACAGTTGGTATTCCAAGTCTTCTTACTCCACCATTAGGCTTCGGAATTTCTACCCGTTTGACTGGTGCTGGTTTATACTTGCCCTCACGCAAACTAGCGATCAGTTCCATCTGATTTTCTCTGAGATATGGCAGAAGGTCATTAACTGTCATATCGTCAATGCCTGCTGCTCCTTTATTTCTCTTAACTCGCAAATAAGCCTGATTAAGGTTATTGCGATCCAAGACTAAGTCTTGGATAGTGACACTCATACCTTTACCTTCACCATAACCGGTACTACGCGCCCTTGTGTACTTTCGGTTTTCCAAACCTATCCTCGACAAGCGGTCAGCTTGTTGTTCTGTTTTCTGCGATCGTCGCACCTGATTACACCTCCGATATAAGTTACAAGTTATTGTCGTTCAGTCCTTCATCTGATTACTCAAACTACTATGACCTCGGCTGACTCCTGACTTACTCAACGCTACATCACTGTACTGCTTGCTTCTGTGGAAATTTATCTTATTCCTCTTGTCGGAAGCTTGTAAGTCAGGCCTCCTCGGGTAAGAATATTAGCTTTCGTACCATGTCATCGTTAGCTTTACTGAGACCAACTTCGAGTAGTATTGGACTTCAACTTGTCTAGCAGCCTTATCCAGTTAATTTCAGCCTTATAGCTACTTCTTGTTCATCGATGCAGTACTTTGCCTTAGACTTCCTTCAGATTCCACCTCACGGTGGACACCCTTGTCCTCAGCTCATGGTTCCGACTACTACGGCCCATAGCGGACTTTCACCACCTAGCTAATACTCATACCGGGCGCACTAAACAACAGGTACTACACATTTAGCAATTATGTAGTACCTGTTATTTTCGTCTATATATTAACTAAGATGAAGTTCAAAATGAAAAAGCAATCAAACACTTACTATCAATTGTAAATGCTGATTGCTTTTTTTACGCTCAATATTATAAGTTTTTGGTAGGGTTTTGGTAGGGAACAATGTTACTTTTTATAGATTTGAATTGATTTTGCACAGTTCAAATGCCGTTAAATTAGGATTCCGCTATCAAGTTAATAAGCAACATTATTCGTACTCAATAGTCGAAGGCGGCTTACTCGTGACATCATAAAGGATGCGGTTGACGTGGTCGACTTCGTTTACGATCCGGACCGAGATCTTCTGCAGAACATCCCATGGAATCTTAGCAAAGTCAGCCGTCATCCCGTCGATGGAGGTCACGGCACGGATGGCAACCGCGTAGTCGTAGGTCCGACCGTCACCCATTACCCCGACAGAACGAATCCCTGGCAGAACGGTGAAGTATTGCCAGATCTTCTCGTCAAGGCCGGCCCTCTTGATCTCAGCCCGCAGGATAGCGTCGGATTCACGAACGATCTCCAACTTTTCAGGAGTGATTTCGCCGATCACCCGAATTCCCAGGCCAGGGCCTGGGAATGGTTGCCGCCAAACCAGTTCGTGCGGAATACCCAGCTTTTCACCCAGTTCACGGGTTTCATCCTTGAAAAGCTTGCGCAGTGGTTCAATCAGCTTGAAACCAAGCTTCTTTGGTAGGCCCCCAACATTGTGGTGGGACTTGATCGTCTGGGCAGTATCAGTCCCGGATTCGATCACGTCGGTGTACAGGGTACCCTGGGCCAGGAAGTCGGCATCCGGAATCTTCTTGGCTTCTTCATTGAAGACTTCGATGAATTCCTTCCCGATAATCTTCCGCTTCTTTTCAGGATCAGTAACACCCTTCAACTTACCCAGGAAGCGGTCGGCAGCGTCAACCTTGATGATGTTAACCCCAAGGTCCCGGTTCAAGGCGTTCATAACCTGGTCGGCTTCGTTCTTCCGCAACAGACCGTGGTCTACGAAAATACAAGTCAGTTGGTCCCCAATGGCCTTGTGGATCAGGACGGCTGTAACGCTGGAGTCCACCCCACCGGACAAACCGAGGATAACCTTCTTGTCGCCGACCTCTTTACGAATGTGGTCGATCTGCAGGTCGATGAAGTCATCCATCGTCCAGTTATCGTTAGCGCCACAAACGTCAAAGGCAAAGCGCCGCAGGATATCGAGCCCGTATTCGGAGTTCCGTACTTCGGCGTGGAACTGAATCCCGTAGAACTTCCGCTTATCATCCGCAATGGAGGAAATCGGGCAGTTCTTGCTGGTGGCCATTACCTTGAAACCATCGGGGGCCTTGGTAACCAGGTCACCGTGACTCATCCAGACATACTGCTTCTTTGGCAGGCCCTTGAAGAGGACTGCATCATCGTCGAGCACCTTGATGCCGGCCCGACCGTATTCGGAGTTCTCAGCCTTCTCAACCTTACCACCGAGATCGTAGGACATCAGCTGCATCCCGTAGCAGATCCCCAGGATTGGGATCCCTAACTTAAAGATTTCTGGATCAACCTTGAATGCATCTGGATCATACACACTGTTTGGCCCACCGGAGAAGATAATTCCCTTGAGGTTCTTGATCTTCTTGACCTCGTCGGCCGTAATCTTATGCGACAGCAGTTCGGAGTACACTCCAAAGTCCCGTAGCCGTCGGGTAATCAGCTGGTTGTACTGGCTCCCGAAATCAAGCACGATGATCTTATCGAATGCATCTAAATTGACGTTTGCCACAATGCCACTTCCTTTGATTGAAATTTTATTCTTAGAGGCTAGTTTACAGGCTAGAAGCCGGACGGTCAACCACATTTGGTGATTAATTGTTGTGTTTTTGCCGTCATTCCTATTATATCCATAAGCCGGGCAAATGTTCATCCCCAAATAGCGAAAATCACATTGCAAAAAACGGACCAGCAGGCTGCTGATCCGTCGCAAAGGTATGTTTATGTGTGTGTAGATTGATGTATAGATTAATGACTATTCGTTCAAAGCGGCGGTTAGGAGTACTAATTCTTGGGCAACTGCCTGTTCGTCAAGCTGGGTGTGCTCCTTATCAACGATCGTGATCATTTTTTATCCTCCTCCCTATTCAAGGCCAAAAAGTGCACAACAATACTATCGACGGTGAAACCATGCTGAGCTGCGATCGTTGGGCCATCCCCACTTTGGCCAAACTGATCGACCCCGATTACGTCGCCGTCGAGGCCCACATACTGCCGCCACATCACTGGTGACGCCATCTCGACGGCTAACCGGGTCCGCAGGTGGTCCGGCAGTACCTGCTCACGGTAGGCTGCCGGCTGCTGGTTAAAGCGTTCCATGCTGACCATCGATACAACCCGGACCTTGATCCCGTGTTGCTTAGCCAAGCGTTCCCGGGCGGCCAGGGCCAATGAGAGTTCGGATCCGCTAGCCATGATGATCCCCTGTGGCTTATGAGCATCGGCGACCACGTACGCTCCTCGCTCGCCAAGTGCCCCTACAGTTTCGTCAAGGACGGGCAGCCCCTGCCGGGAAGCAATGATCACGCTTGGCCGGTCGGTCGTCTTGGCGATGGTCTGCCAGACCGCTACCATCTCGTTGACGTCGGCGGGCCGGAAAACCTGCACATTAGGAATCGTCCGCAACATGGCCAATTGTTCAACCGGTTCATGGGTGGGACCATCTTCGCCTACCGCCAGGGAATCATGAGTCAGGATGAAGACAGATGGGATCTGCTGCAAAGCGGCCAAGCGGATCGCCGCCTTCAGGTAGTCGCTGAATACCATGAAGGTTGAACAGTAGGCTAAACTGCCACCGTGAAGGTTAATCCCGTTGGTGATCGCCGCCATCGCAAACTCCCGAACCCCAAAGTAGATGTTGCGTCCGCCATAATTAGCGGGCTTGAAGGTATCGTAGTTCTTCAAGAGGGTCTTGTTGGAAGAGAAGAGGTCCGCGGAACCACCCCAGAGCTGCGGGTTCCGCTTGGCCAGATCCTGCATCGCCTCGGAGTTAGCAACCCGGGTTGAGACCTGGTCTCCCGACTCATGATGGTTGGTCAGGTCCCGAATATCTAGCCGTTGACTGGTCAGCTGTTCTGCCTCCTCAGGGAACTCCCGTTGATAATCAGCGAAGAGCCCCCGCCACTCGTTATAGTGCTTCTTCTTGCCAAACACGTACTGAGCAAACTGCCGGTAGACATCATCCGGGTATTCAAATGGCTGGTAATCCCAGCCATAATTTTCCCGGGTAACGGCCAGGTTAGCTGCCCCCAGCGGTGAACCGTGGACCTTACTGGTTCCCTCGTCAGGTGAGTTATAACCGATCGTCGTCTTGACCTCAATTAGGGATGGCTGGGCCGTCTTCTGGGCACGGCTGATCGCCCGGGCAATCGCGTCCAGGTCACTGCCATCCGTGACCAGCTGATAATCCCAGTGCGCTGCCATGAAGCGTTCCCCAATATTTTCACTGCAGCTGAGATTCAGCGGTCCATCCAAGGAAACATCATTGGAATCGTAGAGCACGATCAGCCGGCCCAACCGGTTTTTCCCAGCCAGTGCCATTGCTTCGCTCGCAACCCCTTCCATCAGGTCACCGTCCCCCACGATGGAGTAGGTGAAGTGGTCAATAATCGGGTAGCCCGGCTTGTTATATTGAAGGGCCAGGTGGCGTTCCGCCATTGCCATTCCCACGGCTATCGCAAAGCCCTGACCCAGCGGACCGGTAGAGGCATCGACCCCTGGCGTCAAACGGTACTCAGGGTGGCCCGGGGTCCGGGAACCAAGCTGCCGGAAGGCCTTAATATCGGCAATGGACAGATCAAAACCGTTGAAATGTAGGAGACTGTAAAGAAGTGCTGAGCAGTGCCCACCGGAGAGGACGAAGCGGTCGCGGTTCAGCCACTGCGGATCGTTGGGGGCGAAGTGCATAAATTTCTCCCAAAGCGTATACGCCAGCGGAGCCATCCCCAGCGGCGAACCGGGATGACCACTATGGGCCCGTTCAATCATATCAATGCTCATAAAGCGCAGGGCATTCACTGCCTGCTGATCTTGATCAGTGAACTGGGATTTCGGTGTCAGCACCACTGATGCGTTTCGACTAGTAATCATTTTCTTACCTCATTTTCTTCGTTTAGTTTTTCGAATGGGTCGGAAAGCAACCCATCAACGTTGATGTCATTGATCACCTGCTGCCGGGCAGTTTCTAAAAGTGGACCACCATAGAGAATCACAATCTGGCGTGCTGCCGTCGTGCCATACCGTTCGGCAAGAAGGTCCCGGATCTGGCGATGGGCAATGCGAATCCGTTGGGCATCCGCAGGGAGCCAACACTTCCGGGCCCATTGCGGTCGGTAAACAATTGTCACTTGGTTAATCGATGCTGCAGTTACATTCCGGAACATCCCTGCAAGTTGGGCAAGGATTTCTTCCGCAAAGTCCAACGGCCGCAAGCGCTGGTCGCCCTCATCAAGACAAATGAATAGACGGCGTCGGGCGGTAAGTGCCCGGTAAATATTGCGTCCGGCCAGTCCGCTCCCCTCACTGCGGCACTCAATCCAAGCGTAGTCACTGAGCGTCACTGCATCATTTTTAGTGCTGATCGTCAGTGGTAACTGACGGGAGCCTTGCACTGGTAACACACTTTTTAGCATCTTAATCACCATTCACCTTTCTATTTCTGCAGGCGCTCGAATTCTGCCCAATCTTTTTCAAAGGCGACCAGCCCCTGGTCTGTCAGCGGGTGTTTCCATAGTTTGACCAGGATCTTGGCAGGAATCGTCGCGATGTCACAGCCGGCCAGTGCCACCTGCTCGACGTGCTGGTAATTACGGATCGACGCCGCAATGATCTCCGTTCGGTAACCATAATTATCAAAGATCTGACGAAGCTTTTGAACCAGCTCAACCCCATCGGCGCCAATATCATCAAGCCGCCCGAGGAATGGACTGACGTAGGTGGCACCAGCTTTGGCAGCGAGTAATCCCTGTATAGCTGAGAAAACCAGGGTGACATTGGTCTTGATCCCTTCTTGCGATAACGCTTTAACGGCCTTGAGTCCCTCGGCAGTCATCGGAATCTTCACCACAATGTTATCTGCCCATTTGCTCAGCACCCGGGCCTGTTCGACCATCGCTGGGGCTTCGCTAGCTGTTACTTCCGCACTAACCGGACCGTCGACAATCTCACAGATCTGCTTCTCGACGCTTTCCCAGTCTTTTCCTTCCCGGGCAACCAGGGTGGGGTTCGTGGTAACCCCATCGATGATTCCAAGTTCATTGATCTGTTTGATATCCTCGACATTCGCCGTATCCGCAAAAATTTTCATGGTTATTATCTCCTTAGTCATTTTTCCGCTCGTTGAAGCATGCCTAATTTCTTAAGCGGTCTGTGAAAAAGTGTCAAGCAAATTTATTTAATTATTTTTTGTGCAACCGTTCGCCCTTCAGTCACCGCGCCAATTATTTTTACTAAAATTTACCGTTTTTACTAGAAAAGGGGTCCCAATTCCCGTAATTGATTTGGAATCTTTTCCAAATTTATGATATAGTCCAATCACTAGCTAAATTATTTTAATAGCTAAATTACAGTGGAGAAATCAAAGATGTTTATACGATCAGATCAACTAGACCAATTAGAGAAGTGCGATAGTATCAGGTACATTAAAGTCATCACCGGAGTCCGGCGATGTGGCAAAACAATTTTACTGCGTCAGGTAAAAGATTCATTGCGTCGCTGTGGAGTTGCCAACAACCAGATTCACTTCTTCAATTTCAGCCAGCTTCACCGCCAACAGCTGGCTGACTGGCAATCACTCATTAATTTAATTAGTAAAAAGCTCATCGAAAATAAGGTAAACTACCTCTTTCTCGATGAGCTTGACCAGCTCGATCACGTACCGGCCTTCCTCCAGGAGATAATAAAGCACCGAAACGTCAGCCTTTATATAACGGCCACGTCGCGATCATTTCTGGCCCGGCTGGCCCCGCTGCAATCGCGACTGGTCATCATCCCGGTCCTGCCATTAAGCTTTGCTGAGTTTTGCCAGCATCACCGCCAGCCTGCCAATGAACACACCCTCTATCAATACCTCAATGTCGGTGGTTTTCCCTTCGCTCAAGATGTCCGTGACCAGCTCACACGGGAAAACTACCTGGATGGCGTGTTCAACACTACGCTGGTGAACGGCTTTGCCAAGCACGGCACCCTCTGCAATCCATTTCTGACTAAGCAGCTGGCCATCTTTGTTGCCGGTCAGCTGGGCTTACCGATCAACGCCTCCCGGGCCGTCAGCGGTTTGAAGAAAATCGGTGTCCCGGCATCCAGCAAGACGCTCAGCACCTACCTGACCCTCCTTGCCGACACCTACCTTTTCTACCCCTGTCACGAACTCGATCTCACTACCAACCGGGTCAAGCCGACCAACGCCAAGTACTATCCGGTCGACCCCAGCCTGCGTAATTACCTGACCAACCAAAAAGGAGTGCTCTCCCAAGCAAACTTGGAGGCACTCCTCTTCATCGAACTCGTTCGGCGGGGCTATTCAGTCTACGCCAACAAACGGTTCACTTTCATTGCTGATCGGCATCAGCAACGTACTTATATTCAGTTTTCATATTCTATTCGCAACCAGCACGAATACGACCAGGCAATCGCCAGTCTGCGTAGTCTCCCAGTCGACTGCCAGAAGCAGCTAATCGTCTTGCGGATTGCCGATATCCTATCTCAGGATCCGGCAGTACCGATGTCCCTTCTGACCGACTGGCTTATTGAGAATCAGTCCGTCTAATCGCGCCGCAGGTAGACCCGGTCAACTACATGGCCCACAGTCTTATGCAGGATCACATTAGCCCGGCTCTTTGTCGGCAGGATGAACTCCTCCAGATTTGGCAAGTCAACGCGCTGCCACACGTCCCGGGCCATCTTGAAGGCTTCGTCCCGGCTCCCCTGCGAGTACGGGTAGTAATAATTGGACGGATCGGTGAAGGCAGTGTCCAGCAACATTCCAAAACGTTGGAGGTACCACTGCTCGATCAGGGACGGATCGGCATCAACGTACAGTGACAGGTCAAAGTAGTCGCTGACGTAAATCCGCTGATTGGTTGGCAGTTGGAGAGTATTGATCCCTTCGACAATCAGGATATCGGGTTGCTCGATCAGCTGCGGCCGGTCCAACTGGACATCGTAGATCTGGTGGGAATACGTCGGCGCCTTCAGCTCGGGCTCGCCCGCCTTGACATCATTTAGGAACTTCAGGAGCCGCTCCATATCGTAGGATTCGGGAAACCCCTTCCGATCCATGATCCCCCGCCGCTCCAGTTCTGCGTTGGGATAAAGGAAACCATCCGTGGTCATCAACTCGACCCGCTTATCTGGCAGGAGCTTGTTGAGCAGGATACTGAGCAGCCGGGCAATTGTGCTCTTGCCGACCGCCACCGACCCGGCGATCCCGATAATGTAGGGAACGCGGTGGACAGGCTGGCGGAGGAAGTTGGCCTTCTGCATCTGCCATTCCAAGAAGTTCTGGTAGCGCAGCTGGATCAGCTTAATCAGGGGCAGGTAGATGTCCTGAACATCCTCAATCGAGATTCGGTCGTTCAGCGACTTGATATCCTCCAAGTTGTCCTGGCTTAATCGTACCTTATTAGTCGGAAAGAAGCTGTGCCAGGTCTGCCGATCAAATTGTTCATAATTCATCCATTCATCCATTATTCATGTTTCCTTAGTCTAATTTTTAGTAAGCGTTTACTATTATGTTACCACACGGTACGGGGCATGACTCACCAAACCGTCTTGTGGATTACTTCACTATTTGCCATTGCTAGTCTACTGGACTCCGGGGCAAAAAGCAACTAAACGTTATAGACGCAAAAACGGCTTAGCGCCCACACATGCTAAGCCGTTTTTTCAGTATTAAATTAGGCGGGTTACGAAGTTGAACTGGCAACCGGTTCGGTCCCACCGATCTTAGCCTTGTTGAGCAGTAGCGATGAGGTGACCACGGAAACAGAACTGAACGCCATGGCCAGCGCCGCAAACTCAGGGCTGAGCTGCAGGCCGAAGCCGACGAAGACACCCGCCGCAATCGGCACCCCGATGACGTTGTAGATCAAGGCCCAGAACAGGTTGAGCTTGATCCGGCTGAAGGTCTTCTTGCTGATGTCGATGGCCTTCACGACCCCACGAAGGTCGTTTTGAACCAGGACAATGCTCCCGGACTCGATCGCAATATCAGTACCAGAACCCATGGCGATTCCCACGTTGGCGGTCGTCAGGGCCGGAGCATCGTTGATCCCGTCGCCAACAAAGGCTACCTTGCCATTCTGTTCCAGGGCCTTGACGTGCTCAGCCTTCTCATTTGGCAGAACATTGGCGATAACCTGGTCGATGCCGACTTCCTTGGCAATGGCGTTGGCGACCCGCTCGTTGTCCCCCGTCAGCATAACGGTCTTCAAGCCCCGCGCTTTCAGATCGGCAATGGCTTGGGCAGAGCTTGGCTTTGGGGCATCCTGGATGGCGATCAGGCTGATTATCTGCTTGGCCAGGCCAACAAGGACGACCGTCTTGGCCTCATCCTGCAGAGCCGCCATCCGCCGCTTCATTCCGGCAGAGATCCGGTAGTCAGCCAGGAGCTTGTCGTTGCCGACAAAGGCCTGCTGGCCGTCAATCACGGCTTGGACCCCCTTACCTTCAACCACCGCGAAGTCCGTAACCGTCTGTGGTTCGACCTGTTTTTCCTTGGCAGCGTTCATGACCGCCTTGGCCAACGGGTGTTCAGAGGAAGCTTCCAGGCTGGCAGCCACCCGGAGAACCTGGTCTTGGTTCCCGATAATGTCCGTCACTGTTGGCTTACCGACCGTAATCGTCCCCGTCTTATCAAAGACCACGGCCTTAACATCGTTGATCTCTTCCAGGGCCTGACCATCCTTGATCAGAACCCCCATCTTAGCAGCCCGGCCAGTTCCAACCATCAGCGCGGTTGGGGTGGCTAGACCGAGGGCACATGGGCAGGCGATCACAATGACGGCGACCGCAAACAGCATGGCCTGGACAAGGGTGGCACCCAGGAAGCTGTACCAGATCACAAAGGTGGCAATCGCAATGATCAGCACCGTTGGGACAAAGAAGCCGGAGATCTTATCAGTCAGGTTTTGGATTGGCGCGTGACTGGTCTGCGCCTTCTTCACCATCTCAACGATCTGGGAGAGCATCGTGTCCTTGCCGACCTTGGTAGCACGGAACTGGATGGCCCCGTCGCCGTTGATCGTTGAGCCGACCACGTCATCGCCGACCTTCTTGGAAACCGGTATGGATTCACCGGTGATCATCGATTCATCCAGGGTCGTCTTCCCGCTGGTGATGACCCCGTCAACGGGAACCTTTTGTCCGGGCTTAACCTGGATAATGTCACCAACCTGAACCTGGTCGAGAGGAACCTGAACGAACTTGCCATCCCGCAGTACTTCAGCGCTCTTTATCTGGAGGTCCAGGAGCTTCTTCAGGGCGTTGGAGGCATTGTTGTGCATCCGTTCCTCCATCGTATCGCCGAGCAGGACGAAGACTGAAATGAAGGCCGCACTCTCGAAGTAGACCGGCCGGCCGGTGATCATCGCAAACAGGCTGTAGAAGTAGGCAATCGAAGTCCCGATCGCCACTAGGGTGTTCATGTTGGCGTTGTGGTGCTTGAAGGCCGCCCAAGCGCTGGTCCAGTATGGCAGGGCCGCCACCAGCATGATCAAGGTCGTGGTGATGAAGGCGATCCAGGTGTATCCTGGCATATTCCAGTGGAACGGCATCGCCAACATTTGAATCAGCATCGGGATCACCAGAACAAATGAAATCCAGAAACGCTGGATACTTGTCAGGTGTTTCATCACTTCACAACCACCTTTCCGTGGAACATCCCCATCCCGCAGGAGTAATCGTATTCCCCGGCCTTATCAGGGGCAATTGAAATCGTCACATCCTCATTCAGCGGCAGGTCCTGTTCAAAGTTCAGATCCGTTGACCCCACCTTAGCGAGACACGATGACGGGTTAGTCCGGTTGAAAACTAGCTTAGTGGTAATCCCCTTTGGTACCTCCACCGTCTGTGGTTCGTAACCGTTCTTGACATCAATCTTGACTAACTTTTCCATTATTCTCGATCTCCTTTTTGATTAACTATTGCTTGGATTACTTAACAATTACCTTGCCTTGGAACATGTCCATCCCACATGCGAAGTCGTATTCACCGCTCTTGTCGGTTGGAATGTCCACCGTCGTTACGGGCTGCTTGGTCAGGTCCTCATCAACTCCCAGCTTAGAGAAGACCACGTGGGAGAGGCAGGCGGTGGAGTCCTTCATATCGAAGTTGACTTTGCCCGGCATCCCCTTCTTCAGGACCACCGTCGATGGGGAGTAGCCGCCCTTAACCACCACGGTTGCCTCTTGAACATGACCGTTAACGCTCGCGTCACCAGCCTGCTCGGTGTGCTTGCCGAAGAACCACCACAAGATCGCGATGATTAAAATGATTCCAATAATTAGCGCTAACGTCTGTCCCATTATTTCCACCTCGTTATTTGTTTACATCTGTAATTTCAATTATTACCCTACACCTATCGTTTACATATGTCAACACAAACCAATTAAAAAAAACAGCGAACCGGCTTTTAACCTTGTTCGCTGTTTTTCACCTTATGGCTTTGGGAAATTCAACTTTGGATAATTCTCCAGCTCCGGTGCATCAGTTGTATAGTCATCAAAGGTACTCTGGTTATTGTTCTCACTCTTCAGACTTGTCTTTTGCTTCTTCTGCTGTTGCTTCAGGTTCTGCAGACTCTTCTTCAGGTTGTAAGTGTACTTCTTCTTATCAACCTTCTTGAAGCCTGGCAGCTTGTAGAAGCGGAGCAGGTCCCCGTTGACAACCTTGTCGGACAAGCCGAGGTCCGTGGTGACGTACTTCTGAATCTTACTGAATTCAGCTTTCTGCTTGGCCGTGGCCTTGGTGATCTGCTTACCGTTCTTGGTGTAGAAGTATTCACCGTTGTACTTAGTGTACTTTGGCGTTACCCAATCACCATCACGGAATGGTACGATTTGGTTGCGGTCCGGTGACAGCAGGTCCTGACCAAACTGGATGTAGTTCTTGGAACTGATGCCCAGCAGGTCTTCCAGGGTTGGCAGGACATCGATTTCTCCACCATAAGTGTGATCGATGCCGCCCTTGAGGCCCGGCATGTTGATCATGAACGGCACCTTCTGGAACATGGCCATGTCATAGTTGGTCAGCTTCTTCTTGTGCAGGATCTGGGCAATCGCCGGCTGGTGGTTATTGGAGATTCCGTAGTGGTCCCCGTATAAGATCAGAACACTGTTTTGACGCAGGCCAGACTTGTCGAGGTAGTCCAAGAACTCACCCAATGACTCATCCAAGTAGCGGGCCGTCTGGACGTACGGATCAACTGTGTCGTCCCCGGTCTTCCATGGTTCGATGTCCTTATTCTGCTTATCCAGGATGTATGGATAGTGGTTTGTGACCGTGATGATCTTGGCATAGAACGGTTGCGGCAGCTGCTCGATGTAGTGGGCCGATTCCTTCATGAAGATCTTATCCTTCATCCCGTAACCGGCATCGTAATCCTTAGTCTTTGGGAAGTACTGCTTGCTGAAGAAGTACTGGTAGCCAAATGACTTGTAGGCATTATCCCGGTTCCAGAAACTTGGCACGTCCCCGTGGAAGGAGGCCGTCGTGTAGCCCAGCTTCTGGTGCAGAAGGGCCGGTGCAGACTGAAAGGTGTTGGTTGTCCCATCGGTTACCATTGCAGAACCTTCAGGCAGCCCGAAGAGGGAGTTTTCCAACATCGTTTCGGCATCGGCGGTCTTCCCTTGCCCAACCTGGTGGAAGAAGTTATCGAAGGCCAGGGTGTCGCTGGCGTGGTAAATCTTATCCAGGTTTGGCATGACTTCTTGACCGTCCTGCTTGTAGTCGATCATGAACTGCTGGAGACTCTCCAAGTGAATAACAAAGATGTTCTTCCCCTTGGCAACCCCCTCATACTGGACGTTTGGCCCGACATAGTTGTGATGGATGAAGTTCAGGACGGGTTTCAATTGATCCTGGTTGGCGCGAGCCTTAACGACACTGTTATGGGTGGTCTTCACCCCGTCATAGATCGTATAGGCCTGGAGCCCCAGGTACTTAACGATGTAGTTGTTATCAAAGGTCCGGGTCAGCAATTGTGAACGATCCTTCTCGGCCATCCCCAGGTTCGCCCCGAACAGGACCAGACCGAGCATTGTGATCGTCATTGCATAGCGAACCTTGAAGTAACGCATGTCGACCCGAATAATATGGAACAAAAGAATCAGGGCGAGGATGATCACATCGGCGTATACGAGGAAGTCCTCAGGCCGCATGATCCCCATCAGGCTCTTTCCCAAGTTATTGGAAGCCGCCCCCGATCCTTTGATCACGTTAAAGGTGATAAAATCGGAAAATTCGCGATAGTATAAGATGTTTGAAAAGAGCCAGGTCGATAGCAAGGCATTGATGATGATCATCAGCCAATACGACAGCCGGCCCCGGAAGTACAGCGCAATTCCCAGGAAGACCAGGGCCCCCGGAATTGTATTAAACGCGAGCAGGAAGTGTTGCATGCTTCCCTTGACACCAAGGTTAAATTCATTTTGATATGCCCAGTAGCTCTTGATACAGAACAAGAGCACCACGAGCAGAAAGAACCCGAGCTTGGTATTTAAGCCGCGTCGTAGCTTCTGCAACGCTGTTTTCATGTTTGTTCCTCCAGTAAAAAAGATCAATACTTACAATAATACACTATTGCCCGCGATAGCAATCATAATTAGTTTATTTTTCAAAAAAGTTTAGAAATTTGGCCGGCATTTATCGCGATGGCGCCAGCGGCTAACCATTTTAACGCACAAGATGCCCAGCACTTGTTCACAATGCTGAACATCTTCCTATTAATGTTTGATTAGCTGGTACTCATCCTCGGGCACTCCATCCAAAAGAGCGGACGGTGTCCCGGTTACTGTCAGGGTCAGGGCGTGCATGGCCCGGGAACAGATCGTGTAAAGCAGCTGGCGCTCATCGTCGCCATGGTATTCCTGATCGTTGGCATTCCAAACGATCACGGCATCGAATTCCAGCCCCTTGGCCAGGAAGGACGGCACAATGATCGGGCCCTTGACCAGGCGCTGGTTTTCGGTCCGGATCAGGGTCGTCTTGACGTTGCGGCGTTCCAATTCCTGGTACAGTTGCTCACAGTCTTCCAAAGTCTTGCCGATGATGGCAACCACGTCATGCTCATCCCGGTACTTCTCAAGGGTGGCGACCACGGTGTCGACACTCTTCGCCGTCGTGGCGTCAACAATCACCTGCGGCAGGGCGCCGTTTCGATTAAAGGTCTCAATGGCTTCCCCGTTGACGAGGAGGTGCTTGGTGAAGTCGGTAATCTGCTTGGTTGACCGGTAGGACTTGGTCAGCTGGACCACCTTGGTCTTCTCCGGATCAAACATTGTTCCCAGCTGCTTCAAGAGGGAGTGACTGTTGGCGTGGGTGAAGATTGCCTGGTTGAGGTCCCCCAGCAGGGTGTACTTAGCCTTCGGGAAGCGGTACTTCAGGTAGGCGAGCTGGTAGGCATCGTAGTCCTGAACTTCATCGACGAAGACATAGCGGATGTCCCGCTGGCCCTTGCGCCCGGTGATCAAATCATAAAGGTAGAGATAAATCGTGATCCCGCTGGCACTGATCTGCCCTTTCTTCAGGTCTTCCTTCACCTGGTCGACGTATTTTTGCCACTGGTCGGTCGTCAAGTCATACTCACCGGGGTCAATCAGCTTGGGGGTAACTCGTAAAAGATGAAGGAACTGACCGTTGATATTGAGCCACTGGTTGTGGTTGATGGCCCGCTTGATCGGTTCAAAGGCCCGCATCACAATCCGCCGGGCCAGAAAACGGTATTCCTTGTCGTCACTTTCGAACTCCCGGGGCTCATTGGCGAAGAGTTCGTCAATCTGCTCCTTGCTCAGGTCCTGAATCCGCTGCTCGACCCACTTGCTCCGCATCTCGCTAGAAACGCGGTGGTTTAGGTACTTGATCAGGGCCTCCTTCGTCCCGTCCAGGCGGTTGCCCAGGTTGTAGTTATTGTTGAAGGAGTAGTAGATCTCCTTGATCTTCTCCTTGCTGATGAAAACCTTGCCGTTGAACATGATGTTGCGGAAACGCATGTTAGCGTGGCCCAGGTGCTTGGCATAGCGACCCGTCAGCTTGAAGTAGTTGAGACTCGTGACGAGGCGTTGAATCTTTTGAGCTGTGGCCGTCTGGTTGGCCGCAAAGCGCTGGGCCAGCGTTTGCACGTGGAGCCGCGGTACCCGCCGGTTCACAAACTGGAAGTAGGTCATCTGAACCATGTTGTGCTCCCCTAATTCCGGCAGTACCTGGTCGATGTAGTCATTGAAGAGCTGGTTCGGCGAGAAGAGGACTACCTGGGAGGAGGTCAAATTGCCCCGGTAACGGTAGAGCAGCCAGGCGACCCGCTGCAAGACCGCGGCTGTCTTCCCGCTCCCGGCTGCCCCCTGAACAAAGAGCAGTTCATCCTTGGTATCCCGGATAATCTCGTTTTGCGTCCGCTGAATCGTCGTCACGATGCTCTTCATCTTGGTGCTAGAGTGGTTGCCCAGCGCCTCGAGGAGCATCTGGTCCCCGACCTGTTCGTCGGTATCGAAGATGGTCACAATCGTTCCGTCCTTGATCTGGAACTGGCGCTTCAACGTCAGGTCAACTTCCTGTTTGCCGACTGGGGTATCGTAGCTGACCTTCCCTAATTTGCCCTCGTAATAAACGGAAGAAATCGGGGCCCGCCAGTCATACACCAGAAAGCGGTCGGGCTGGTCACTAAACGAGGCCAGGCCGATGTAGATCGACTCCGGCTTTGCGGCGCCCTTCTCCTGAAAGTCAATCCGGGCAAAGTAAGGCTTCTTCTCCAGGCGCTGCAGGGTTGTCAGGTGATCAGTGGCGTGCTGCCAGCTGTTCTGCCGTTCATCCAGCATCTGTTGCTGGGCCCTAAACGACATCGCCGTATCCATCATCCCTGAATAGGTCGTCGTGTTAAGGTGGATGTCATCAATCTGCTTGTTGATCCCCTTGATGTCATGCTTGGCGGTGTTGATCTTCTGCTCGGCCTTGCCCTCGGCCTTCTTAATCTCCGTCACTACATGGTCTAGGTGTTCCTGTTCATACTTTCTTACTGAATCTTCAACCACAGATATCTTCCTTTCTGCTTAAGGGACGCATCCCGCTAAAATCGTCTTACTATTATATCATCATCCCCCGAGCGACCGTTAACGTTTCGCCAGGGCGGTAAAGGATTGCTTAATTTTTGTAAGAAGCGCTAGGCAAGTACGCGCCAAACAGCCTACAATAAGAGTAGTATCTTCTGTCTGAAAGGAGCGGGTTCCATGGCCCACATTTTTTACATTCTGACCCATATTGCGGAAACCCTGATTCCAATGTTTCAATGGCTGGGGCCGTGGAGCTATGCCATCCTCTTTGCCTTAGTATTTATGGAAACGGGACTAGTGGTCTTTCCCTGGCTGCCAGGCGGATCGCTAGTTTTTTTGACCAGTTCTTTTATCGCGGTCAAACCGATTCTGAAGATGGAAATCGTGATTCCGGTCTTCTTTTTTGCCGCCTTCATCGGTGATTCCGTCAACTACTATATCGGTCACCGCCTTTCGCATTGGCGCTGGCTCAAACGCCAATTAGAGGGGCCCCGAATGGTCGAGGCCGGCAGATTTCTCAATCGTTACGGTTTCTGGGCGGTCGCCTTTGGCCGCTTCGTTCCCTTCATTCGGTCCTTTATTCCCCTGATCTCGGGAATCATGGGCTACAGCTTCCACCACTTCACCATCGCTAATATGGTCGGGGTCGCCTTCTGGGTTGCCTTGGGGTGCGGTTGCGGCTACTTCTTCGGCACGATTCCGTTCGTTCGCCAGCACTTCTCCCTTCTTATCCTGGCGTTTGTCCTGATTGGCCTTGCCGTCGCTGGGCTGACCTTCCTGATCAAAACCATTCGGCAGAGAATCATCAAGCGGAACCGGATGCTGTAGGAAGCTTGTTTGCTACTATTTGCGCGGCATTTCATGTTAGAATAGGTTCAGGATTTTATTCAATTTAGTTAAAGGAGTTTTTGGTACCATGGCAATTCATGTTTACTTTGTTCGTCACGGTCAGACCTACCTGAACCGCTACAACCGTATCCAAGGCTGGTCTGACGCCCCACTCACTGAAAAGGGTCAGGAGGATGCCAAGCGGGCCGGCAGACTGCTCTCCAAGGTGCATTTCGACTACCTCTTCAGCAGTGACCTGCCACGAACGCTGGCAACTTCCCGCCTGCTCCTGGCTGCCGACCCGAACACCGACATCACGGAGCCGATTCCGGAACCGGCTTTCCGAGAAGAGTTCTTCGGTTCATTTGAAGGTCAAAATGGTCCGTCATTCGCCGACTTCCTTGGCGGTGCCGAGGGCTACCACACCTTTGCTGCCATGGTCGGCGGCTGGGGTCCGGACAAGTTGAAGGACAAGGTGGCCGCAGCTGACCAATACGGCGATGCTGAGGACCATGTTCAATTCTGGAATCGGGTCAACAAGGGCTTTGACCGTCTGCGGGCCCTTCCAGATGGTTCAACGGTTGTCGTGGTTTCTCACGGGGCCACGATTCGTTCCATCGCCGCCCACTACTCCACTGAAATAGATCCTGGTGAGTCGCCACGCAACGGGAGCATCACCAAGCTGACCCTCGATGGCGATTCCACCCACGTTGATTTCTACAACAAACTTGAAATACCTGAATAATTAATCCACAAAGGGGGAAAATACTCTTCAATGGATACCAACATACAATCTGATGAATTAGTAATCATCACGGGCCTCGATACGGGCCAAGAAGACTATGACTACTCCATGGTTGAGCTAGCTGAACTGGCTCAGGCCAACCACATGGACGTTGTTCAACGGGTCGACCAGGTTATTGACCGTCCCAATCCTGCTACCTACTTCGGCAAGGGCAAGGTGCAGGAAATCAGTGACGTGGCGGCTGCTAACCACGCCACCACAATTATCACCAACGATGAACTGACCCCGAGTCAGCTCCGGAACCTGGAAGAAGAGACCGGCTGCCGGATCTTGGACCGGACTGCCCTCATCTTAGAGATCTTTGCCACTCGGGCCCAGACCAAGGAAGCCAAGCTCCAGGTTCAAATTGCCGAGCTGCAGTACCGGCTGCCACGTCTGCAGACCAGTGCCAGTCAGCGTCTCGACCAGCAGACCGGTGGCGGGAGCGGCTTTACCAACCGTGGTGCCGGGGAAACCAAGCTGGAAATGGACCGGCGGACGATTCAACACCAAATCACCCACCTGCGGCACGAATTGGCTACTATCGATAAGTCCGAACAGACCAAGCGCAAGCAACGGGCCAAGAGTGAGATTCCAACAGCGGCCCTGGTCGGTTATACCAACTCCGGCAAGTCCACCATCATGAACGGACTGGTTAAACGCTACGGCAAGGTAGAAGACAAGACTGTCTTCGAAAAGGACATGCTCTTCGCCACCCTGGACACCAGCGTACGGCGGATGACCCTGCCTGACCAGAAGGAGTTCCTGCTCAGTGACACCGTCG
This sequence comes from Limosilactobacillus galli, assembly GCF_947381495.1. NCBI lineage: Bacteria > Bacillati > Bacillota > Bacilli > Lactobacillales > Lactobacillaceae > Limosilactobacillus > Limosilactobacillus galli. The sequence continues at coordinate 18,697 of NZ_CANCWK010000032.1, forward strand.
GCTTCGTCAGCAAGCTACCGACCCAGCTGGTGGAATCCTTCAAGTCGACCCTGGCCGAAGCCGCCAACGCCGACCTCCTCATCCAGGTAATCGACTACTCCGATCCCCACTACGAGGAAATGATGGAGACAACCAAGAAGACGCTCAAGCAGATTGGTATCCACGACATTCCAATGGTCAACGTCTTCAATAAGGCCGACAAGACCGAGATTGAGTTCCCCGTCCTGGAGGGTGACGACCAGATCGTCATCTCCGCTAAGCAGGGGGCTTCCCTGGAACTTCTGGTGGACGTTATCCGCAAGCACCTCTTCAAGGACTATGTTCAAACCAAGCTCCTGATACCATTTTCCGATGGGCAGGTGGTCTCCTACCTCAACGAGCACTCCAACATTCTGGATACCGAATACCAGAATGACGGTACCCTGTTGACGGTCGAGGCCGCGCCGCAGGACTACCAGCGCTTTGCCAAGTACGAGGTTAAATCATGATAAAATAAAGCTGAGAAAGGTGAAGACCTCCCTCAGCTTTTTTAATGATGTTTGGCCGGAAATCCCGTGACTTTAGTCATGGGATGGATAGGCCCCTTTAGCGCCCGTTAGGG
>NZ_CANCWK010000033.1:0-17913 GCF_947381495.1 Limosilactobacillus galli
ATCAATGGTACAGCAAGTAACAAAAAACGATAAAGATAAGAATTCATCTTATCCTTACCGAATATCATAGAACCGTTTAAATAAAGTGTGTTAGAATGGCACTTGTGGAAATTCTAGATTGGAAAGTGGAATATTATGACAAATAAAAAAGTCTTGGGGACGGTCATGATTATCGTGGCCTGCACCTTTTGGGGGATTTCGGGGCTGTTTGCCAAGGCCCTCTTTAATGTCAGCTCCAGCATTACCTCGATGTGGCTGACCCAGACGCGGATGATCTCGGCCGGGGTGATCCTGCTCATTATCAGCCAGTTTAAGGGGGACCGTCCGCTGCAGATCTTCCATAATCTGCATGATGCCTGGGTAATCTTTGCCTATGGCTTCTTTGGACTGGTGCCGGTACAATTTGGTTACTTTATGGCGGTGCAATATGGGAATGCCTCGATTGCGACGGTGCTGCAGTTTGTGGGCCCGTTCTTTATCATTGCCTACCTGGCGGCTTTCCGGCACATACCGCCGCGCCGGATTGAAATCATCAGTGCCATCATCGCCTTTATCGGGGTCTTTATCATTGCAACCCACGGGCGGATGAACCACCTGGCGGTAACCATGTTGGTCCTTTTCTGGGGGATTGTGGCGGCCATTGGGGTGGCCACCAACACGCTGATTCCACAGCAGATGCTCCGGACTAACCGGGTGCCATCGATGGTGGTAACGGGCTGGGGCTTGCTGTTTGCCGGTCTGGCACTGCTGGCCATTCATCCTGGCCAACCGCATATTCCTAACCTCCCGATTGTTTGGATCTGCTGGCTGGGGATTTTGATCATCGGAACCCTGATTCCGTTCCAATTGGCTAATAACTCGCTCAAGTACATTGATGCCACCACCTTTAGCCTGATGGATGCCTTTGAGCCGCTGGCGGCAACGATCGGTTCGGTTCTGCTTTTTAACCTGCACATGACGGGGGCTGACATAATCGGTTCTGTGCTGGTCATCGTGGCTGTGCTGGCGATCAACATTCGGATTCCGATCCGGCATAGGGGTAGTGAAATTGGGTAAAAAAGAAGCTGTTCACTTCGCTTTTAGCGAGGCGGACAGCTTTTTTGCGTGCACGGATGATTGCTGACTGTTGCTACTAATTTCGTTGGTATCCGGAGATTGTGAGTACAGCTTTTTGACAGCGTTGACGTCAGCAGGCTGGATCGTGTAGAAGGAACCAGCTGGCTGCATGACCGAGGTACCATTGTTGTGCTGGAGGCCGATCGCGTGGCCCAGCTCGTGCTCGGCGGTATTGATCACCCGCTGCTGGGAGTAGCCGTAGCTGGGATCGAGAAGGTAAGCGGCATTGAGTTGTACATCGGCATGGGTAATATAACCGGTCATGGCATTGGTCGTCGAATTGGTCAGTCCGGCAGCATTGTCATTATTTTCATTGATGGCCGTAATAGTAATATCGGCCTTGGATTTATCATTGATTTGCTGGAAGGTAAAAGCACCGGTCCGGTTCCACTGACTGATTGCCGATTCTGCAGCATTGCGCAGCACCGGGCTGCTGAGGTCAACATAGACCGTTGCCGTGGGATGCGGCCAGCGGGAGCCCGTCGTTGCATTAGCATGGCTCGGATCAACTTGTTGGGCCGATTCAGCAGGCTGCTTTTTGCCGGTCAAACGATTGAGCCCGTTATAGGTGAGAACCTGGGCATCGTGGATGGCGACGTTGGCATACTGTTGAAATGGCGGATTGTTCTGGTAGCCCCAGATAAGGGCACCAAAGGCCAGTAGGTAGATTAATGGTAAAAATAGGCGTCTACGAATTCTGACCACCTCCTAATAACAGAGAGTTTATTATATTGTCCCATTATTGTCCACAAAAGTGATAATTACGTGGCGAATTAGTTACGATTTAGTGAATTGATTATGAAGTGATTCACAAAGTGGGACTATCTGCGGTAGAATAGTGGTAAAAGGGAGTGAGCAAAATGGCACATGTTTTCAAAGTTCACGTTATGCTGAGCTGGGGTGAGCAGCGTGACTACCTGGTGGCCAATGACGTTGAACCAGGTTTGGAGCACCGCTTGGCAACGAGGGAGAACTGGCAGGAAGTGATGCGCGGGGCATTGATCAATGTGCCAGTTGCCCCATATCTGCCTAGCGGTGAGCCGTTGCCGCCAATGGCCACGGCGAAGGTGATTGATGTTGAGGCCCTTTCGGCAGATAAGATGCCCAAAGACCTGCAGCGGACCCGGAGCCAGTTCATCATGGCAGACATTTGGCAACATCAGAGCAGTACCGCTAACTATAATTTCTTACACCATGACTACGATCCAGCATCGCAGAAGCAGATTCGGGCGGATATTGATCATTGGAGTGATGGAGTTGATACGGCGGCCGTTTCGGCGGAGACACAGGCCCGCATTTTGACCCAAAAAAAGAAATTAAAAAAAGAATTGGCAAAAAGGGTTGACTAATTCTGGATTATTCTGTATAGTAATGACTGTTGTATGAAGCAACGTCATTGGGAATTGGCCAAGCGGTAAGGCGCAGGACTCTGAATCCTGGATCACTGGTTCGAACCCAGTATTCCCAATCTTGATAAGCCGCAATCCAATTATTTTATTGGGTTGCGGCTTTTTTAAGTTCGCACTTTTGTTACAATGGTGGTTGAAACAAGGAGAAAAAGAGAAATGGCAAGTAATTCTGATTCGATTTATTATGTTTTGATGAAGATTAAGCGACACCCCGAACTGATTATGATGAAAAGGGCCCGTTACACCAACACGGTCATGATTGCAATTGATGATCAACTGAAAATTGCGGACGCAAACTTTTATTTTCCGGACCTTTCGTTGATGGTTAACCGGCTCTCCAATGACTTTGTGGCGAAGAATGAAGACCTACTAGATGATTACTTTGCTATGACTAATAGTGATCAGCCAATCTATCATGATGTCTGGGTGACGACTTCCCATCTGCCCGCTAAACGAGCCTACCTCTTGGAATTGTCTTACGAGTAATATCGTAATAAAATAAAAAAGAGGATTGACAGTAATGGTGGGATAACGTATAATTCTTCTTGTACGTTAATTGATATTGCCCGCTGGTCAAATTGGTTAAGACGTCGCCCTCTCAAGGCGGAGTTACGGGTTCGATCCCCGTGCGGGTGATTTTTTATTGTTTCGGTGCTTTTATATCAGCTCAAAACGTTGATATAAAGGCATTTTTATTTTTGCAAAAACACTAAAAAACGTATTTTTTACCGCAAATGTGGAAAAAGTGCGGAAAAATATTTAACTTCTCTCCAGCGTGGGGCTGCCTGTTTGGGCGGCTTTTTCTTTTGCCATTCGCAACGTTTGCGGCAAAATATCTTTTTGCGTGTTTGCAATGTAAACATTAAGCATAGAAAAAGGGAACGAACCATGTTAGGTCCATCCCCTTAATCGAACTTCTTCTATTATTGTTGCCCATTCTGAATTCTCTGGGCAGCTTGTTCCATTTTTATTTGAGTTTCTGCAATCGTGTCTGGGTCGCCTTGAAAACTACCTGCATTGCCATTGGTCTGGTATATTGTACCGCCCTGCGATGGATGTGCTGTGTATACCTGCTCACCATTACCTTGATTAGTCGGCTCTGATTGAGGCTGTCTTTGCTGTTGACCATTGTTGTTAGATTGAGCGGTAGCCTGTTGGTTGCCGTTGTTACCTTGTTGGCTAGTAGCATTATTATTGGCTGTTGCTTGACTACTACTGGATGATGATTGCTTGTTCTTGTGGCTGGCCTTGTTAGCTTTCTTATGGTCCTTGTGGTGCTTAACTACTTTGGTAGACGTAGTAGACGAACTGCTGGCCGTCTTGTGTGATTGCGATGCTAGGTTATTACACCCAGCTAAACTAAGTCCGGCCAGTATGGTAACACAAGCTAAACCTATCTTTTTCATTCTGGAATACCCCCATATAAACATTTATAGTTTTATTATGCTCCTAATTTGGGGATGGTGACTGCTCCAATGTAAAAAAACACTGATTTTTCCAGTAATGATGGTCACTCTACGTAAATAAGATGGTCGATTGTATGGCTGCGGCGTTTTCGTGTTGTCTGAATGGCCAACAAAATTGCGAAAAACGCTAAAACGGGTAAAGTAGGATAGTGAATTATCATGTTAAATGCTGATTTTTCAATAATTGGCGAATGATACCCCCCCACCCTAAACTTTCAAAAATTATCGCTTATGTGTAAGACGATTGGAATGTGTGCGCTCTTTTTGATAGCAAAGTAGGGCGGGGGAGTGTTGCATGCTAAAATATGTTTGCGTATGGTAATTTGTAAAGGCGGCTATGTGAGGGCTGCCTTTTCTTTTTTAAGGGGGCCGAAAGTGTCATAAATACCTTTTAGGGTGTCGAAAATGTCCGAATCATCCCCAGCTAGTGCATAAGCTTGTAAGCCATCAGCAAGGCTTTACGTTGTCGATGATAGAAGTTGCCCTCTGTGATCTTGTAACGGTGCGCTGCCAGTTCTGCCAGTGTTGCTTTGGTGCGGTGCTGTTTGATAAATCGTTGATCTAAGATTATCCCATTAGCCTGGTCAACCTTGCTAACTGCGGCAATGATATGCTGCCGGGCCTTTAGTTCAGATATGGCCATCGTGTGCTCCAATTGCTCCTGGTCGGTCGCTCTGGGGTCGCTATCGTCCACTCTAAGCGATATTAGTTGCCAGCCCTTGAATTGCTTTAGGTAATCTTTGGCATTGTTAGCAGCGGCCTTTTCATCAATGCTGGGGATGATTGACATAGCATTACCACTCCAATACAATTTAGTTATGCCCGGTAAGGGTAAATAAATTAAAAGATATAATAGATTTGGTTTTTTTATTTATGGAGCTGTGCCACGTGGTGCGGTGCTGCTTTTTGACCTGTTGTTAATTCAACGGGTCTTTTTTATTGCTATCGTTCAATCAAACATACCAGGACAATAGCAATCATTATCCCGGCTGTAATCGTGTTAGTAGTCCAGTAGGACGTTGTTATTGAAACGTGAAATATATGTGCCACTAGATTGTAAAACATATAATCATCAAACGAATTAAGCAGCATTTATCATCATCCCCCTAATCGAATAAAGGCCACCGCTCTGTAATTCCTGTGAGTAGTGGCATTTACTATGTAATCAGCGTCAATATAGGCTTTCACCTTATGTTTTCTTAGTATTATTTTTAACTACGAATCAGTAACAAATAGCAGGTTTTTACAGGTTCTCCATGTTCAAACTTAGCGTCAATAAGGCGCTGCTTGTTGGCCTTAATTGCTCCAGCTTGTTGCGGTGAAGCCTGTAATACCAGCGTTTGTTAGTATTCAAGTGTAAGCAACGCTTTTAACTACGAAACTACAAACAAGGTTAGCATTTGTCAGCATTCAATTGACTACAAATATCCCCGATAATGTCCAGTTTTGTACAATGTTATTAGTGCTGTGTTACTGTCCTATCAACGTTTAGGCAATTCCAAACAGTTGTGAAGTGCATGGAACTAATCGGCCATTATTCCAATGTTTTTATAGGCGGTTGTTACCTTATTGCTGTAATATCCAGCATAAAAGCGATGGTGCTTCTGGTATACGAACCCCAATAACTCCATGTTGTGCTTGAATTGTCGATTAGTCAGCGGCTCCAGTCCTTGCTGATTACAGTAATCTTTGTAGTATTCGTAAGTTTGACGACAAGGGCTATATAATCGCCTGTCTTTCTTCACCTGGTCCGAATACACGAAACTAACTACCGTTTTTTCTGCCTGGTCCTTGTGGCGAACTCTGAAATGGTAATCCTTTTTGCTTGTTGCCATCCACTGTGCCAGGTTTCGATTATTGAAAACATATCGTCCACGATACCAACCCATAAGATCATCCCCCTTGCTTGGCTTTAGTTAATGGAACATTGCTAAGGCCGATATAAACACAATAAGCACGGATACTATAGCCCAACCCGAAAGATTAACCTCCATGCTGTGCTTTGCGGACATGATAAGGCCAGTAAATGGTACTGCCGATACGCTCATTATGATTAGCGCAAAACTTAAATATTTCATCTTCTATCTCTCCATGTTCTATTTTTCGCTGTAAGGCCGTCTAAGCAACTTTAAGCACTAAACGATAAATTATATTGCTTGCTGTCTATCCGTTCTAAAACTGTCCGATTTTTTAGCAAGGTTCGCTATATCGAACGCACGGTCTACTTTTTCATTCTAACTTGCTACTGAATTAACTACAATTCTGCCCCTTTACCAACGAATATATAGGCTAGTTACCCCTGTAATTACTGATTTAGCAGCATTTAGGGGATGTTAATATTCGTCGGTTATCAATCAAAAAAGACGGTCCACTGTTAGGCCGCCTTTACTGTTAGTTAGTGCCATTCGTTATGGTCCAGGTTGTTTACCTGGTCCAGCAAGTGTTGTGCGCTGTCACGCTGTTCTGGCGTTGCTGTAGGGTCATTTAATACGATGGTAGCCGCTTTTTTAACTGCGAAACAGTCCATTAATATTAAGCCGTCCTTTACCATGAAATGCTGGTTTGGAATACTAGCCAGGTACGGGTTTTCTGCTTTTAGTTGCTTGATAGGGTTATCTCCAGCGTTTTCGACTAGGCCACTATCAATTGCTGCTTGTGTAGGGTGGCCTAGCTCATCAATCATCCCTTCATCCACAAGCATTTTGTATAACTTATCTTTACGGGGCTTTAGGCCACCCGCGATTAGTTGGTTGTATGCTTGCTCCACTAGCATTGGATATTTGATATTAAATTTCATCTGTATTTATCCTCTCTTTTTAGGGTGTCTGAAATGTCCGATTACTCTTTTTATTGCATGAAAAATCTGAATATCTTTTTAAGGCTGCCGAAAGTGCCGGAAATACCTTTAACGTGGTTCATAGTCCACTAAATCATCCCCCGATTATCGTTAATATAACAGTAATTGGGGGATGTTTATTTTCATCGCTCTAGTTGATCGTATTCGTCCAATTTTTCATTAATTGAGTAGTTACTGAAATAGCTATCAATTACCTTTTTCTTAATTTTCTTATCTTTGCCTGTGCTATGTGAGTAATCATCAATAACGGCTTTAAGGTGATTAATTATCTGCCCTTCGATCTGCTGCGCTTCTTTGAGCTTTTTATTGTACTTGGTAACAAGCTGCTTATTTTGCTCTAGCAGGGTAGGGACATGGTGCTTAATGATACCCATGTCGTCCAGTATCTTTTTATGAACGAACGGTATTTTGATTAGGCTCTTATTCAACTGTGCTTCATTCTCTGCAATTTGTTTGTCTAGCTTCTTAATCTGAATCAGCTTGATCTTATTAGTATTAAGCCCTAGTACGACACTAGACAGATGATCTTCAATTTCTTCACGGTTCATAGTAATTACCTCTTCTTTTTTAAGGGTGCAAAATCTGAACATGGTACCTGGCCATTCCTTTTATAGGGTGTCTAATATGCCCATTGCTTCATTACACCCTCTTCGCAATCAGCTTATTGTGTTTCACCAGTGCCGGGCTTCTTTGCGATATGCAATAAATCCAATTGAGTTCACCTGCTGCTTCTGGAATAAATCCAGCGATCAGCATTGCGCCCTTGAATTGGCCGTTATAAACATAGAAGCCGCCTGGCTCTTCGTCCTCGAAAAGGTGTTTCAACCCATAACTGCTCCAGCGGTTGTTAGGTGTTTTTCGGTGCTTAAATGATTGAATACAATAGCTAACTAATTTCTGCTGATCTTCTGGTGATAGCTTCTGGAAAATTAACGGGTCGTTTGCTTGCTTCAACTGGTCACGACCATACTTTTTTAGTAATGATGTTCTTTGCTGGATTAACTTCTTCACGTCCATAGCTATTCCGTCCTTTCCGTAGTAACGGCCTTAACATTTTCCAATAGGTGAGCCGTAATCATGCTGTGAATGATACTGGGCTGCCCCTTGAGATCTTGAATTTCTGTCAGAAGTTTAGATAGTCCTCGCTTTACGTATTCAGCCTTGTACTGATTGAGTAGGTCACTGAACAAGGCATTTAGTCGTTTATCATCGTGGGGAATGCTGGTGGCCATTACTCGATTAATCTTAGCAATTAGGACTTCCGGGTTATCGCTTTGGTTGTCACTTTCAGTAGGGCGGTAAGAAGTGGTTTCCCCCATACCCCCATTAGAAGAAGATGTAGTAGTATACACACACTTATTTAAATTTTTCTGGTCTGTGCTGTTCTGATCTTCTCTGGTCTGTCCTAGTCTACTCTTATCTATACTATTCTTATCTATACTGGGCGAACATTTTGTATCCTTTTCGTTTACATTATGTTTACCAGAAGTATCCATTTTGTTTACGGACTGCTGTAACCGTTGCTGCTGTAAGGCTTTAAGGTTTATTTTTCTGCTGCGGTTTGCTCTTTCTACCCAATCATCCAATGACAATGCAATGTTTTCATCGTTGGGGTCGATTGTGTATCTAAAATCAGTACGAATGAATACTTGAGCAGATAAATTTAACAGGGATGTGCGCTTGTAGTGCGTCAATTGTTCCGTGTTTAGCCAATCAACAATCAAATAAGCACCGTCTAGCTTAATAACTAGATTGTTATCCTCTAGCTGCTTGTAGTTCTCATCGGTTGCCTTGTCCATTAAGTTAATTAAAGTAACGTCAGTACAGAAGCCATCATCGTCAGCGTACAGAACTAAATCATCGTATAGGATTTTAGTTACTGGCGGTAAATTGATATAGGCCCCGTTTTGATGTATCTCTTTGCTAATCATTCTGCGCTGTGCCATTTTATTACCTCATAATCTTTACTGGTTCTCCAGGCTCACCAATTCTTATTAATCCTACATTGGCAAGCTGTGAAAACTCTGTGCCGTCAACATGAAGGGCATTACAGATAAGCTCACTACAATGAACCAAGCTATTTTCGTCTTGATAGACCAATAGATACAGATACAATAATTTAGCGTTGTTGCTAAGAGTATAGAAATCGTTGGTTTCTAAGAAATCCTTTAGCTCCATTGTCTACCATCCCCCAAACTGCTGTAACTAAGTTGACCATCAACAAATAACTTGGCAAGGGCGGCCAGTCCTTTAATGGTCCGTTGGTCCCGGTTCGTCACTTGCTGAATAACGGCGATCATTGGGTTATCATCTGCTGGGCGGTCGTAAATATTGCGGTGAATGCCTGTGTCCTTGTCCAGTGAGCGTAGTAGGAAGAATATCCTGGTCATGCTGCGCTCTCCGTTATTGCTGATTAGGGCCAGCTTGTGGGGCAAGCCATCCTGGACCGATTGTGCGTAGACGAGGGCGTTATGTACTCGTTCCGGGTCATTACCGACAAACTCTTCCACTTGTTGGGCTAGTTTGCTAACTGTGGCCTGGTCCGGGTTGATGAGGTAACGGTATAGCTGTTTTAAGGCGTTGGCTGCTAAGCATGGTTCCCAACGTTCTCGGTGCCCGTCTGGGGCTGTGAGGGTGATTAGTTGCATAATTTATCACCATCCTTGAGTGATTGATTAAACAGTTGTTGCAAGGCTTCATGATTGCTATTGTTTATATACTCTAGGCATTCATGTAGTGCACTGATTATCTCGTCCTGGTTCTCAACCGTTACCATTAAATTGTATAAATCGCTATGGCTGTAATCGTCTTTCAAGCACGGAATCAGGCATTCATGAAGCCGCTCGTGATAGTCCATAAGTGATGAAATTAGGCCCTTTGTGGTTGTGTTATTGGCCATAAGCCTATCAAAGTTATCAGTCATTACTTGTCACCAGCTTCCATAAGTGAATTCACGGCCATGTTGACTTGGCTCTGTGCCTTTTCCGTAGCTTGAATGGTAGCAGCCGATAGCGCCGTTAATTTAGTTGCCAGGCGGTTTGCTTGGTACTTTTCTCCACCATCTTGGCTAGGGTAGTCAGTCAACAAAGTTATGTTATCCGACACTAAGTCATTGACCGTTTGTGCCAGCCCCAGAACTGTTTCAAGGGTAATGTTTGTATCTTCAACTTGATTAAGATTAAATTTTTCCATTGTCTTATTCCTTTCTGTGTCGGGGATGTTTCCCAATAATTGCTTCATGATAGAATAGACAAGGCGGGCTAGTTACCGCCTTATCTAAGTTTTGAGCCTGTTAATGCTGTGTGATGTGGTAGTTATCCAGCATTAGCGGCTTTTTTGTTTCATGAAACATAATCATCATTTACTTTCTAAATCTGCGTTGCTGATTGCCTGCGCCCGCTTGGTCATTTCCATAATCTGCGACGTTAGCGGTGCGAGGGCTGCCGTTCGTTCCTGGTCATTGGTAATGATGTAGTAGCCATTAAAGGGCCGCTCATACCTTGCACCAATTGGCTTGTGGTGGATAACGATTAAACGATTGATTACACCACGTACTCGACGACTGCTCCAGCCTGTGAGTTTCATTAGTTCCTTTAGCGGTCGTGGTCGTTCCATTCCTTTTGGTAATAAGTCCATAATCCGCTGCTCGTCCTTGTCTAAATGTTCCATAGGTTTCACCTCTTAAAATACTTGGGTCATAAGTCCGATAATAAAGGCCGTTGCTGGGACAAACGTTGCCAGGTAAGCCCACACTCTTTCGTCTGGCGCTGTAAACCAAAACGCCAAAATCTGATTATCAATAGTTCTTAGTAGTTTCATCTTAGATACCTCTCAAAGCCGTGCTGGGGAGCTGTGCTTTAATTCTTCTGTTGTTGTGCGTCCATCCACCGATCAAGGGCCGCCTTGCTGTAATGCTTGCTACCCTCGATTGTGATGGTAGGAAAGCCAATATCTGCTCTTTCCCACTTGATGAGGGTACCTGGTGAAGTCCCCAGATACTTAGCAGCCTGTCGTTGGTTCATATACTCTGGCCAGTGATTAGTTGTCCTTGTATCTGCCACCACCTGCTCGATAGCAGCCTTGACCATCGCAAGGGTGGCCTGCTCTAATTCTGGCGGTAGCTTTACTCCAATATCCATAAGAAAATCATCCCCAATCTAGGCTGAATGTTTAATTAGTCGGTCCTTTAATTCCTGGTAGCTATTAACGCCGCTGGTATATAAGCTAATTAGCTTATTTTCAGTGTCGATATAGGCTTCCCGTTCGTCGCTTGTAAGGACTTCTGCAAAGGCTGAAACGTCTTTGCCGAAACCTCTGTCACGCTTGAGTTTTGAAGCGTTATGTCCTGCCGCCGCTATGTATAGCAGGTTAGTTAATTGCAAAATCTCACGTCCTAGATTATCGCCAACGTAATATTGCTGAATGGAATCGGTTAGCTGCTTGCGTAGTCGCTTTTCTAAGTCGTACAGAGTACGCCGTTTAGTTAATTCCTGTTCCATGTCATTAAAGCGAGAAATATAAGCCAATTTGAATGCTAAGGCATTGCGGCCATTGAAGCCCATTGTTAGCAAAGTGAAGCCGTCCCGGTTCATATCGTATGAGCGAACCGTCCGCCCGTCTTTGGTGATATAGGATGCGGGGATGAAGCACTCATCAAACTTCATTTTGCTAACCCGGCTCAATGTTTCTAAATCTACTGGGCTCAAATTTGGGTTCAGTGTTTTATTTTTACTGTCCCCATTTTGGGGTTCAGTGATTGTTGAGCTGGGCTCAAAAGTGAGCCCAGTAAAATTACTCCAGTCGTTTTTAAGGCGGCCTATATCACGCAAAATATTTTTGTGCCGCTTATGAAAAACTTTGGCCACGTCCCGGCTATTAACTACTGCGCTGCGGTTCTTAATAATCACATTAAATAAAATATCCGGTGTCATAAACATTCATCCCCAATCTAGATCAGTAACATAATGCCCTTGATCTCGTCCCACGTCTTACCAAGTCCCACAAGGCCGATTGCGATGTTTTCCAGTTGAGAGTAGCGCTCTTGCTCTTGCGGGGTGAGACCGTCTAGCGAGTTGCTGACGTGGCGCTGCTGCTTGATCTGCTTAGCGGTTAGGCCAGTAGCCCGTTTTAATAAAAGTTGAGTTAACTTTTTATATTGCCGGTAGCGTTTATCATTTGTCCCTATTGTTTTGAGGGCTTGTGCTTTCGCCTTATTACTAGCTTTACTAGGACGTGCTAACAGAATTAACAACGTTGCTTGGAACTCATTCAAATAGTAATTGCGTTCCGGCCTACCACCATGTAGATATTGTCTGGGGTTAAAACGAATAGCGTTAGCGGGCGACAAACTGGCTAAATCATCAAAGCTTTTATTAATCATATTCTTGATGCTACGATGATTGAGCTTTAACAGTTCTGCCAGGTCTTCACTCGTTATGTAATATCCGTTTTTGTCGTGGCGCTTAATAAAGCTAGCCTTGATAGGCATATAAAGATCTTCAAGCGTTTTGGCTTCGTTCATTCAATCATCCCCCTAAATGCGGCCTAGCAAGGCTTTGGCGGCGGCTTTTAGACTATCTAGGGCGATTAAGGTATATCCATTCTTAAATTCCGTCTGTTGTAAGCAAACAACCATGTAGGAAACGTCTGCGTATTTGATGATGTCATGTTCCTTAATGAAAGTCCGATCTTCTAACGGCGTGCTTTCCGTCGGCTGGTTTCCACCGTAGTAAATCTCACCAATAAAGGGAATGTCTGCGGTGTGATCTTCAACGGTCATATCAAAGCCCATTCCGTCTTCATATTCTCCAGCGGTGAAAATACCATTCTCCAGGCGGATCTGGTCGCCGTCTTGTAGTTCAAATGTTTCTGCCTTGCGGTTGTTCAATTCATCTAAAATCTTTTGAGTGTCAACATTCTTCATTCTGAAATACCTCTTTCTTTGTTGTTACTTGTCTTGCGTTGCTACGACACGATGAGCAGCCATGAACTTATCAATATCGGACTTGGCGATGCGCTTGGAATTACCAACTTTAATGGTCGGTAAACCTTGCTTGATATATTCCGTTAAGGTCTTAGGAGCCGTAAAGCCCATATACTTCATGGCTTGCTTGTAACTGAAATACTCTGGCATTTATTCTCACTTCCTTTTCCACATTTGTAGAACTCTACATTCATTATTTAATTCTACTTTTGTAGAAAAGTCAACTATTTTATGGTGTTTTATTTACATTTGTAGAAATATATTTAATAATTAAATCGGAAAGGGGGGCATATCGTTGAACAGAATAAAAGAAATACGTAAAAACAAAAAGTTCACCTTGAAACAGGTGAGCAAAGAAACTGGAATTTCTGTTTCTAGCCTTAGTGCTTATGAAAAGCAGGAAAACGATAAAGGGTATCGTAAACCCAAAATTGAGAACTGGATAAAATTAGCTGACTTCTTTGATGTCCCTGTTGCTTACTTACAAGGCTCTAGTAATCTACAAAACCCTTCTTTTGAAGATTACATTAAAAAACACCGAAATGAATTCATCCATTTTGGTGACTACGAAAATGCCTTTCACGTTTATACAGAAGATGAAGTCTTGAAAAGGTATTTTAAGTTTTCAAATCTTTTTCTTGATAAGAAGCAAAAGGCTTTGGTGGATATGCAAAACTCCATTCAAGATAAAAATGAATTTGCACAATTTGATTATTATTTAAGCGAGTTGTTAGATATGTTTCTTAATGCTGCCACCAATCACGATCAAGGTTCTGTAGAATGCTATAAAAAATTAGATGATTTAATTAGTAAGTACAGGGAAGTAGACCATTCAATATTTAAGAATAATTGATTTATGAAATGTTATTGAGCTACTATAGCTAATTTCTTAATTGATAGGCTTTAACCGTATGTTTTTGTAGGTTCTAGTTCATCCCCTGTTAGTTGGGAATGCTGCCGCTAATAAGGCTGGGTCCAATTCTGGACTGAGGGTTATATCTGTTACTGGTCCGACTTGGCCCGTTGCTTCAGTGGACCAACTTTGATAGCTAAATATAGCTGGTATATAGCTGTTCGATGTAGTAATTTGTAGCAATCATCCCCAGTAGTTAAGGGGTCGATAGTTTGTAGACCCCAGCGCAAAATTGCGCCGGGCGGCCTGGGATATTGCCTTACCCTGCGTGGTCAATTTGAACACGCTGTTTATCTTCCCCGCTTGTGGGGATGCTGCCGGGAATACCAACCAGCGCAAAATTGCGCCCGTTAATTTTTCCCACTTGTGGGGATGTTATTCATATCATGGGCTAAACCGGGTACACGCCCGGCTGGGTCCGCTCATAAAAAATACCCCTCTCATTGCCACGCTGGGGAGCTGTGCGAATAAAAAGGGGTAATCTTATGAGTTATGTAAGAAAAGCTAAAAAGGGCTACTACGGCGTTGCTGTGTACCGTGATGAGAACGGGAAACGGCGGCAAAAATCTGCCGGGTGCTTCAAACTAAAACGTGAGGCGGTATCTGCTGCCGTTACACTGGAAAAGAAGCTCAATGCAATTAACCAAACGTTGAAAGACATATCACTAGCTGATTACTTTGAGCGGTGGTTCAAGCTCTATAAAGCGAATAAGGCCAGGAGCGATAGTGCTAAGAATCAATACAATATCATGCAAAATAAGATTAGGACTTATTGGGGTGATACTAAGTTACGGACCATCAAACGTTCAGACTATCAAGCCTTTATTAATTGGTATGGTGCCGATCATGCTTATAAGTCCGTCAGCAAGTTAAACGGGGCTATTCGTTCCTGTGTAGGATATGCGATAGACGATGATATTATCACCAAAGACTTTACTCACAATGTCAATGTTAGCTATAACAAGGAAAAGCTCCGCAAGGTTGAGTATCTAACAGTTGACGAACTCCAGACGCTTAAAAAGAATGTGCTAAGTAATCTTAACCGTTACAATACCAGCCGTTACATGATCTTGACTGCTATTTATACGGGGATGAGAAAGAGTGAAATACAAGCGCTCACCTGGAAAGATGTGGACTTTCTCCATGCTACGATCACGGTTGATAAGTCGTGGAATGAAAAGAAAAAAGCTTTCAAATCGACTAAAACGGAATCAAGCAAGCGGACGATCAAGGTTAATCGTGAGTTGCTGAATCGTTTAGCTGATTTGAAAGCTAATAGCACGACTATGGTATTTCAGAATGTGCTAGGAACGGTCCCAACTGGAACTGCTCTGAATAAATGTTTACGTTCTATTATGGCTTCATGTAAGCTGAAAAAGCAAGGCTTTCACTTTCACTCACTGCGCCACGTTCATGTTGCCTACCTATTAAGCAAGGGTGTAGATATTTACGCTATATCGAAACGGCTGGGCCATTCTAATATCACGGTCACGTTGAATACTTACTCATATCTAGTGGACGAGTACAAGGCCAAAAATGATAAGCTAATCATCAACAAACTAGCAGAATTATAGAAGCTGCGGAAAAAGTGCGGAAAAAAGCACCGAAAAGCCCGGTATTACAGGGCCTTATATCCCCGTGCGGGTGATAATTAAAAGGGGCTGTGACATAAGTCCTGACGTGTACCCCCCAGAGTTGGAAATCAACTCTGGGGGTATTTTTATGACTAAAATTAGCGTCAGTACTAAGCTTAGGGCTGTTAAGGAATATATTGGTAGTAACAGTACTTTGGCTTCCGTCAGACGTAAATATCACCTCGCCGATCTTGATTTTCAAATATGGGTGGGTATTTATACACGATTTGGTGGAGGACCATTACTTAGTCCGCCTAAAGTTACTGGGGATTTTCGCTTGAATCTGGTAAAGTGGAAACAAGAAAATTTGGCGTCAATTTCAGCGACCTGTATTCATTTCGGCTTTCGTTCTCCAGCTTCGGTTTATCATTGGGAATGCATCTATAATAAGCGTGGAGCACAGGCTTTACTGAACTTACGCCGGAGAAGGAAGGCCAGACATGGTCACTCATCACGAAGACAACCAAAACAAGCAATTACGGCAGCTCCAGGCCCAGAATCAAGCCCTACAAAGAGAAAACTTATTATTAAAGATACAACTCGACGCCTCAAAAAAATTAGCTGGCTTGAGAAAGCATCCAAAAAAGAACTCGCGCAAGTAATCTATGAACTCAAGGCCAAATACCTGTTAAAGGATTTAATTGATGCGCTCCCCATTTCGATGTCGACTTACCAGTACTGGCAACACCAGTTTGAGCACCCGGATAAAGATGAGCTTGAATTCAAGGCGGTAATCAAAGGCTTGTTTAACTACTATGAAGCCGAGTACGGAGTCCGGCGGCTCGGTGCCCAAGTGCGTGCCTATTACCAGCTAATTGGTAAAGCAGCTCCTAACCACAAGCGAATTCAACGCCTCATGCATGAAATGGAACTTAAATGTACTAAATATAATCAACGGCGGTACAAGTATGATTCCTCTAAAGGATCTAACGGCAAGAAGGCTAAGAACAAGCTCAACCAGCGCTTTATGAGTAATCGTAAATATCAAAAGATGGTCTGTGACATTACGGAGTTCAAAGCTCATAATGGACAAAAAGTTTATCTGGAAATTATTAAAGATCTCGCCACTAATCAGATCTTAACTTGGGCCATTGGCCAAAGGACAACTCTTAATTTTGCCTTGATGCCACTTCAAAAGTTACTCGATCAGTTACCGCATACTGGTTATCAATTAACTCTCCACACCGATCAGGGGGGGCACTACCAACATAACACTTGGCGAAAACTTTTGCGCCAGGGGCATATTCGCCAAAGCATGTCTCATCGAGCAACTTGTTTAGACAACGCCGCCTGTGAAACGGTCTTTAATAAGCTTAAAGCTGAGATTGGCCAAGATACTAGTTATCAGAACCAAGCTGAATTAATCCAGGCCATTGAGGAATGGCTCTTCCTTTTTTACGAAATTATTGGAATATGAAGACGGCCTTTCGGCCATTTTCTTCATGTTCAATGCCATTAAGGCAATCCCAATTTGTCTTTTGGCTTTCTTAAGACCACGGACCATGAATCTCTTGAAACCCAAATAAGCCTTCAAATTACCAAAAACTGATTCTACATCGTATTTCCGACGCGAATAAGTATTGGAATTTGAAAGCGACTCGCGAGCTTTAGCTTTAAAATATTCCCACTGTGGATTCACCATAATAGATTTGATATTTCCACGGGGCGTTAATGCTTGAGGAATAACCTGATGATTTTCATCGTACTTTTCAGCTTGATACAATTTGAAATCACGACGAAACTTATACTTATCATTGCGATAGGCATAACGTTTGAAATTAAAGCGGACGCCATGCGGATCAATATAGTAATCATCATCTTCATGATATTCCCAGTTCATCACTTTACGATCATCAGAGCGTCATTTACGACTATTCTCGTTAAGCATAGTACTGTAAGGAATTAGAGCTGTACAATTAGGCAACTCATCCTCAATATACTTTTAATTACTTTCCGAACCATAACCAGCATCAGCGACAATCTCTCGACCCAAAACGCCGTTTTGGTTGAGTTGATGAAGGAAGGGAATCAAGGTCCGTGTATCAGTAGGGTTCTGCATAAGGCCATAACCAAGGACATATTGCGAATTGGTCATAATTTGAAGATTGTATGCCGGCTTAGTTTGGCCATTTTGCATGGGATCTTCTTTCAGACACATAAAAGTGGCATCATGATCAGTTTTGGAATAGCTATTCTGTTGACCAGCAATCTGGGCCTGGGTTTGATATTCAAGGTGTTTTTGGCGACAGTGATCCAGTGCATGAAGGTACTTTTTAGCATGGCGTCGCTCTTGTTTGGCTGGATTAGGCGAAACCTTTGCGGTTTCGCTAACCCATTGATTCAACACCTCAATTCGTTGTTCGAGTAATGCAATAACAGTGTCAAGTTGGTCAATGTCAAAATTCTCTTCATCGACATTGATTTTAACCTCTGCCTGTTTAATCTCATGAATTAATTGACGAGCTTTTTCAACATTCAATTCACTATACTTAATTGTCTGCTTCTTCCAAACGAAGGAGTACTTATTAGCATTAG
>NZ_CANCWK010000034.1:0-17902 GCF_947381495.1 Limosilactobacillus galli
TAGTCATGAGGAATATATCCTTTCTAAGACAACTGAGTGGTTATGGGGATAACTTAAGACAGTTGTCTTTTTCATTTGGCAGATTGCAAGAAATAACTTGAACGAATTTAATGACGTAAATTAAGCAGGAAGATCTCGATTGGTGTGCGCCAGTTAAGACATTTAAGTGGCCGGGAATTCAGATACCAATTGATTTGAACCAGCTGTCCTTGGTTGCGCCGTGCCAGTGCTTAGCTCCTTCGTGGATCGTGACTACATCCCCAGGCTTTAACAATTGCGCTGGCTTACCTTCTTCTTGGTACCAGCCTTCACCAGCAGTACACATGATGATCTGGAAACCATTATGGTGGATGTGCCAGTTATTGTGACAACCGGGTTCAAAGTTAACGTTGGTAACCGAGACGTCGACATTGTTATCGCCAACAACTAATCCCTTCAGGTAGCTTGCCCCACTAAAGTGTTTTGCCACGTTGGGATCCTTCTCGCCAAAACCAAACACATCGTTCTTGACGGCCCCTTCGTTCTTTGCCATAAGAGTATCACCCTCCTTATCATATTTTCATGATAAACCCTAGAGTATACTCTAAGGCAAGCTAACCAGCCCGATCGAACATTAACAGTATAACTAGAGAATACTAAGGTGAAAATTACCAATTAGGTATATTACTATACAGAAACTAAATAGCGGCTCCCATTCTAATTCGACGAACGGGAGCCGCTATTATTCTTAAGTTACTATTTCAGAAGTCCGGCCACCTTATCGCCAAGGGTCGGATAAATGGCAATCAGTTTTTGCTTGTACTCTGCACCATCGATTTCCAGGCCAATAACTGGCAGGAAATTGTTGATGTCATCGGCCGCATAGTCACCAATTTCACTTGCCCCGACCAGGCGCTGATCCTTAAAGACAAGGGTCAAGGTGCTGACTTGGTCGTTTTGACCGGCATAGAGGCTGCCATACTTGAGCGGTATCGTCTTGACCTGGTACTGCGAGTCATCAGCAACCGCATCGGCACTGACCCCAACTCGGGCTACCTCAGGGAAGGTAAAGGCCACCTGCCCAATCGTTGGGTAGACAATCTCCTGGTCATTCTTCCCCATTAGGTAGTTAAACAGGTATTGGCCTTCAAATTCGGCAACTGGAGTTAACTTAGGCTGGCGACGACTCACCACATCCCCGATGGCGTAGACCCCGGCGACCGTGGTCATCAGGTGGCCATCGACCGTGATCCCGTGCCGGTCATGTGCGATGCTGGTGTTCTCCAGGCCCAGCTGCTCAATGTTGGGGTGCCGGCCAGTCGCATCAAGAACATAGTCGGTTGAGACCGTCCCCTGATCTGTGACCACGTTCAAACCGTCCGCAGCCTGCTCAACCTTCTGCGTATCGGCATTGAAGAGGAACTTGATCCCCCGCTGCTGCATTGCCGTGACCAGCGCCTGATCCTCCGCCTTAGTGAATTCCCGCAGGGCCCGATCCGAATGCATAATTACCGTCACTTCAGCACCCGCGGCCGCAACCAGGGTCACCAGTTCGAGCCCGACAAAGCCTGCCCCGATCACGGTAATCCGCTTCGGCAGGTTCTTCAAAGACAACAGGTCATAGCTGGTATGCAGGTGCTCTTTCCCCGGAATATCGAGAATGTTGGGCGTCTGGCCGGTCGCAATAATGATGTGTTCGGCCTGGTACTGGTGACCATTGACACTGACGGTGTGGTCATCGACAAAGTGGGCATAGCCATCCTCCACGTCATGGGTCTTTTTAATGATTTCCCGCGTTTCGGCCGGCCAGGGATCAAAGCGGTCGAGCTTCGTCTGCATGAGGGCCGACCAGTCTAGCTTGGCCGGCTGGCTAACCCCGTGACCAAGGAGTTGCTGGGACTGCAGGACTGTCCGCGCTGCCCCTTCCAGGAAAATCTTTGGTTCACAACCATAGTTTGGGCAAGTGCCCCCGTACTCGAAGCCTTCAATTACCAATATTTTGTGGTCAGTCTGGGCCAAGAGATTGGACATCTCGTAGGCGGCCGGACCTGAACCGATCAAGATTTCATCATATTTTTTCATACCGATCCCTCCAATGATTTGCTAGGTCAAGTGTAGCCTAAACGCTTTCTATAACACAAAGTTTTTGCCTGAATTCATCCCTATTTTAATCATTATCTAGATACACTTTCTGCCCCTTGACGAGCGACACTGCTTATTGCTACAATAGGCAAAAATTAAATAACCTAAGTTCAGAGGGTTTGTAAAGTTACAAGCTGGATAAGAGCACTGCTACGGCGGTGGGTTTCTTATCCAGCTTTTTGTTTTTTAGGAGGAAATATCTATGAAGTTTATTGTGACCCCAGAGATTTTTGAGAAGCTGCCCACCATGTACGTCGGCGTGGTCGTCGCCCATGGAATCAACAATCAGCGTGACTATCCGGTAATTGACCAGCTACTGGAAAAATACGAACACGCGGCCCAGAAAAAGTTCCATGGCACTAACGTCAAGACGCGTCCAGAGATCGTCCCCTACCGTGAGGCCTTTCGCAGCATTGGCATCAACCCAAACAAATACCCCTGATCGGTTGAGACCCTGTTCAAGCGGCTGTCAAAGGGTAAACAGTTACCTCACATCAACCCTTTAGTTGATCTCAACAATGCCATCTCCCTAAAGTACACCCTGCCAATGGGGACCCATAGCCTTGACAACGCCCATGCGGACATCATGATGCGGCTGGCTGAACCAGCAGATAAATTTGTCCCGCTGGGAAAGTCCGCTGCCGATGTTGAAACACCAGACGAAAACGAGGTCGTTTACGCGGTCGGCAACGAGGTGCGGACACGGCGGTGGACCTGGCGGCAGAGTGACCAGGGAAAGATCACCGCTGACACCACCAGTGTCTTCTTCCCCATCGATGGTTTTGCGGATGTCAACAAGGACCAGGTTGATCAAGCCGTCGCTGACCTGGCTGAGCAATTACAGGCAATCTTCGGCGTAACGACCCAGCACGGGATTGTCAATCAGGAACATCCGGTCTTTGAATGGCAATAGAAGGGCGTCATCGATGACACGAAAACGAACCACCATTCTTCTAATGATGGCGACCCTCTTAACGGGAAGCTTCATCACTACCCTGGCAGAGACATTGATGAACAACGGTCTCCCGATGATCATGAAGGAAACCCACGTCACCCAGATGAGTGCCCAGTGGCTCAATACCGGCTACATGCTTGTTGCCGGCATGGTAATGCCCCTGGCCCACTTCTGCATGAAGCGGTTTGCACTGAAGCGGCTGTTCACCATTACCATGAGCGTCTTTCTAGTCGGTTCTTTGGTGGCAACCTTCGCACCAAACTTCCACTTCTTACTGTTAGGACGACTCATTCAAGCAGCCGCGGTCGGAATTAATATGCCGCTGGTTACTAACGTTCTCACAATCATCATCCCCGCACGCCACCGGGGATTGGCACTAGGGATTGCCGGGATCATCATCAACCTCGGCCCAGCAGTTGGGCCAACCCTCTCCGGCGTCATCCTGGAGTTCTACAGCTGGCGGATGCTTTTCATCATCTTAATCCCCATCACGGTCCTCACGATCATCGCTACCCAATTCTGGGTACGTAACGTGATTGAACCCGCGGCAGTCACCATTGACAGTACCTCGGCCGGCCTGGCAATTACCGGCCTGGGGTCCTTTTAGGGCGCTGTGGGGAAAGCCACCAAAGTATTATCATTACCATCCTGATGGCCCTTCTGGGAATTGGCTTACTGACAATCTTCGTTAGACGCCAATTTAAGATTACCAATCCTTTGCTCGACCTGCGTGTCTTTCGTTCACAGCGCTACTGCCTGGGGTTAGCAATTACGCTACTGGTCACAGCCGCGATTATGGCTCCCGAGCTGACGCTTCCCCTGTTCAACCAAGACATTCTCAAGGTTAGTCCGATCGTGTCAGGGATGGTGATGATTCCCAGCGCACTAGCAATGGCGGCCCTTTCCCCGCTGGCTGGTCGTTTGTACGATGAGTTTGGGATCAAGCAACTGGCCATGGTGGGAACCATCATTGGTCTGGTCGCAGCCATCCCAATGATGTTCTACAATGCCAGCACGGGGATTATCTTAGTCACTATCCTCTACGCCATTCGCTGCGCCGGCTTGATCCTGTCCTACACCCCAGCCGAAGTCTACGCGCTCAATGCCCTGCCGAGGGAACAGGTAACTTCGGGCAACACCATCATCGTGACGATGATTCAGGTCGCCAATTCCTTTGGGACCGCCCTGGCCATGTCCGTCCAAAGCATCGTTGCTAACTGGAGTACTGCACATAATACCAGCACCAGTCTTGCAACCATCCACGGCTACCAATGGTCATTCGGGACCACCGTCCTGATCACCCTGATTGCTTGCCTCCTCGTCACTAAAATTAAAAGTCACCCCACCAATAACCTGTAGTAAAATACGAATGTAATTTCAAGCAAAGTCAGGTTAGTATTAATGGATATCTTTATTGTTCTACTCGTCTACAAGTTCATTAAGGGGACGTTCACCTACGAAAAGGTGACCCGCTTTGACCTAGTGATCATCCCGGTCTACTCGGCAATCATGATGATTCTAAGCCTCAAAAGCGTCCGGTCCCTAACAGCGGCTGGTCTGGCAATCACCCTGGTGCTGATCGGGGTGGCAATTGGCTTTCTTCAAGCCGGGCGGACCCAGGTGCGGGACACCAATAAGTTCGACACCCACCAGCGGCCGATCCTGGAGGTCAAAAGAAACTGGCCCTACCTACTCGGCTAGCTGGTGTCTTTTGCGATCGGCATTGGTGTCAAAGTATTTTACGGTGCCCGGCTCAATGTCGATGAGGTCTCCCAAGAACTGTTTACTGAAATCTTGAAGGACCTCTCCGTAGTGGCCATGCTGCGGGGGCACAGCACCTGGTACGTCTGGATCTTAAACGTCGCCACGAGTTTTACCTACGGCGGCTGCCTGCTCGCCCGCTATCCCCAGATTCGGGCCGCAGTTCGCAGCAAGCGCCATCATTAATATTCCTATTTAAAAAGCAACATCCCCTAAGTTGAGTTAACCCAGCTTAGGGGATGTTGCTTTTATTTACTTTCCTAGAAGTTAACCTTCTCAACTTCACCGCTATGAATAATTTGGCGCTTTCCATCGCAGTCAATCACCAGGCCGCCGTTTTTACTAATGTCCACGGCAATCCCTTTGCTTACTCCCCGCGCGGTCTTAACGGCAACGGTTCTCCCCAAAAGGAAGCACCGCTGTCGGTATTCCGCCAGGTACTTGCCGTCAGCGTAATCAGCAAGCATTCTGATTAAGGCCACCAGGAGGTCTGCCACCAGTTGATTGTGATCGACATTGTCAGCTTCCCCCAGCGCCCCCGCCTTGTTAGCAAGCATAGCGGGGAAGTTCTGGGTCGTGAGATTGACCCCGATGCCGATGATAAGAGAAGCGGCTGGAGTGCCCAGCTGATAAACGGCTTCCGTCAAGATCCCGGCAACCTTTTTTGGCCCCAGGAACACATCGTTTACCCATTTCAGGCTCAGGTGCACCTGCGGAAAATACTGTTCAAGAACCTCTGCCAGGATTACGGCAACACTGGTGGTTAATAGGCCTGCCTTTCGTAGCTGCTGAAGGCGCTGCGGCGGGAGCAATAAGCTCAAATAAATACCGCTTTCGGCCGGGGAATAAAAGTGCCGCCCGTGCTGCCCATAACCGCCGCTCTGCTGGTTAGCAACAAAGACAACCGGTTCCTCATTATTATGGTGAGCCAGGTAGTTTTTCGCCAGCAATTGGGTCGACTCGGTCTGTTCCACGACGACTACCTTAATCTTGGCCCGACCAGCAATGGCCTGCTCAATCGCGGGCCCCGTTAGTTTTTCTACCATCTCAGATCAGGTGAACGCCCTTATCAACGTAGATGACGTCACCGACAACCCCTGTCGACAAGTCGCTCATCAGGAAGGCACAGGTGCCCCCAATTTCTGCCAGGGTAACACTCTTGTTGTCGACGGTCCGTTCTTGGGAAACCTTCAAGAGGTCTGAGTGGCCACCGATTCCGGTAACCGCCAGGGTCTTCATTGCCCCGGCGGAAATGGCGTTCACCCGGACACCAAATTCACCCATATCCCGGGCCAGGTAGCGAACGTTGGCTTCGAGGGCCGCCTTGGCAACCCCCATCACGTTATAGCTTGGAATTGCCCGTTCGGATCCAAAGTAGGTCAGGGTGACGATGCTGGCCGGGTCGTTGAGCAGCTCCAAGGCATGGGCACTCTTGCTGACGGCCAACAGTGAGTAAGCCGACACATCCTGAGCCAGGGCGTAACCAGAACGGGTTGTTGACAGGATGGAACCGTCCAATTCCTCTTTACGCGCATAGGCGATGGCGTGGACGATCCCGTCGACCTTGCCGAACCGGTCCTTGATTTCCCGAAACGCATCGTCAATGCTCTCGTCACTGGAAACGTCACATTCGATCAGGCGGGTTTCATCATTAACCAGGCGGCTGACGCTCTTCTTCATCCGCGCGTTCTGGTAGGTATAGATGATCTCAGCCCCCTGCTTGGCCATCTCCTGCGCACATCCCCGGGCGATGGATCGCTTATTGGCAACGCCCATCACAATGATTTTCTTGTTATCTAAAATCCCCATTCGTGAATTTCTCCTTATTCTAAAATTTACGGTAACGCTGGTGCCGCTTGTTCATCAGTTCTTCCGGCGAGTATTGCTCCAGCCGCGTCAGCTCGCGGGTCAGAACTGCACTAATATTCTCGGTTACCTGTTGGTGGTCGGCAGGTTCGGCGATGATTCCTTCAATTACCTGCTTCTTTAGCAGACTAGTTGGCGTCAATTGCATGATCTCGGCGGCCTCTCCAGCCCGCCGACTGTCCTTCCAGAGAATCGACGCAAAACCCTCTGGCGACAGGATCGAGTATGTGCTGTTGGCCAGCATCCAGACCGCGTCACCACAAGCCAGGGCCAAAGCACCACCGCTGCCACCCTCACCAAAGATAACGGTGATGATGGGCGTGGGCAGCTGGGCAATCTGGAGCAGATTATCCGCAATCGCCGCGCCCTGCCCATTCTCTTCGGCCGACTTCCCCGGGTAGGCCCCCGGTGTATTGACGAAGAACAGGATTGGCCGGTGAAACTTAGCGGCCTGCTTGGCCAAACGTAACGCCTTACGGTAGCCACCAGGAGTTGGACAACCGAAGTGAGTCGCCATCCGCTTCTCAACCGTCTTCCCTCGATCAGTCGCAATCACTGTAACCGGCTGGTTGTTAAACGAGGCCAGGCCGCCAATGATTGCCGGGTCATCAGTGCCGAGATGATCACCATGTAGTTCGATAAAATCAGGGAATAATTGCTGGATCAGTTCTTTAGTGGTGATCTTCTGGTCACTGCGCGCGGCGGCGACAATTGCTGATGCATTCTTATCTGTCACTGGGGTCACCTCCTAACTTCAACAGCTGGTACAATAATTCTTTCTCGTGCTCACGCTGGACGATCCGGTCAACGAAGCCGTGCTTCTGTAAGTTTTCCGCGTCCTGTAGGTCCGCCGGAATCTTCTGGTGAATTGTCTGCTCGATCACCCGCCGGCCGGCAAAGCCTACCAAGGCGTGCGGTTCCGCCAGGGTAATATCACCCTGCATGGCAAAGCTTGCGGTGACACCCCCGGTTGTCGGGTCAGTTAATACCACAATGTAGAGTAGTCCAGCAGCGGAATGTTGGGCCACCGCGTTAGCCACCTTAGCCATCTGCATCAGTGACATAATACCTTCCTGCATCCGGGCCCCACCCGAGGCGGTCCAGAGCACTACCGGCAATTTTTTAGCCGTCGCCCGTTCAAAGAGTCGGGTCAGTTTCTCGCCGGTCACCGAACCTAGGGAACCCATGATAAAGTTGGGATCCATCACGCCAAAGCCAAAGTGCTCCTCCTTGATCTTTGCCTCCCCCGTCAGGACGGAATCATTCAACCCCGTCTTCTCCTGACTAGCCTTCAGCTTAGCGAGGTATCCCGGAAAGTTAAGCGGATCGGTTGTCTGCAGGTCTTCGTCAAGGTCGGTGTACGTATCAACGGCCCACTTCAAACGTTGGTGGGCGCCGATTCGAAAGCCATAGTGGCAGTTTGGACAGGTCGCAAATTCATTGATCTGCTTAGAAAGAATAGTTGTCCCGCACTTGGGACACTTGTGCCACAAGCCATCCGGGACTTTGGCGTCCGCCTGCCGGTCAGCCTTGACGTGCTGGGCTGTAAGCGTGTTGTCTTGTTCATACAGCTTCATTATTTGGCTGTCCTCCTCTCCACCGTGGTAAAAATTCATCTTCCAGGTAGGCCGTTGTGAAGTGCCCACTGATGAAATGCGGGTCATTCAAAATTGCCAAGTGGAAGTTCTGGTTGGTGTGGATTCCCATAATCACCATCTCGTTGAGCAGGCGTTTGAGTTTTTGAATAGCCTCCTGGCGCGTGTGACCGTGGGCAATCACCTTGGCAATCATCGAATCGTAAAATGGGGTCACCGTAGTTCCCGGGTAAAGGGCGGTATCGATCCGCATCCCCAGGTTGCCGACCGGCAGGTAAAGGTAGTTGACCTTCCCGGTTGACGGCATAAAGTGATGCGCCGGGTCCTCAGCATTGATCCGACATTCGATGGCGACCCCGTTCAACTTAACATCGTCCTGAGTAAACGGCAGCTTTTCACCAGCCGCCACCCTCAGCTGGGCCTTCACCAGGTCAATCCCGGTTACCATCTCAGTCACCGTATGTTCAACCTGAATACGGGTGTTCATTTCCATAAAGTAGAAATGGTGGTCATGGTCCATCAGGAATTCCAATGTTCCCGTATTGAGGTAGTCAATGGCATTGACCGCCTTGAGGGCCAGCTGTCCTAATTCACGCCGCTGGTCAGGCGTCACCAATGCACAGGGGCTTTCCTCCAACACCTTCTGCTTATTACGTTGCAGGGAGCAGTCCCGTTCCGGGAAATAAACGGCATTGCCAAAGCGGTCACGAAAGACCTGCACCTCGATGTGCTTGACATTCTCCATGATCTTTTCCAGGTACATCTGGTCATCGTTGAAGGACAGGCGGGCCTCACTCTGGGCCTCGTTAAATGCCCGTGCCATCTGGCCAGGCTTGTCTACCCGGCGAATTCCCTTACCACCGCCACCGGCCACCGCCTTTAACAGGACCGGATAACCGATCTTCTGGGCAACCTTTTCGGCCGTTGCGTAGTCCCGAATGTAGCCGTCACTACCAGGAATCACGGGAACGCCAGACTTTTTCATCTGTTCCCGAGCGTGTTCCTTGTTACCCATCAGGTCGATGGTTTTGGCGTGCGGGCCGATAAAGGTGATTCCGCATTCCGCACACATTTCCGCAAATTCCGCATTTTCGGAGAGAAAGCCAAAACCGGGATGGATGGCCTGGGCACCGGTGCCGACCGCCGCCGCCAAGATATTCTGCATATTCAGGTATGAATCTTGCGGCTTCGCGGTCCCAACACACACTGCCTCGTCTGCCAACTGCACGTGAAGGCTCTCCCGGTCAGCGGTTGAATAGATCGCCACCGACTTGATCCCTAATTCCCGTAAAGAACGGATAATCCGGACAGCAATCTCACCACGGTTGGCAACTAAAACCTTCGAAAACATCTCATTCACCTAGCCAATCATAAAAGTTAGTTCGGCGGTGCAGGCTCTTTGGCCGTCGACCGTCGCAATTCCTTTCCCTTCACCAATATTTCCCCGGATCTTGGTCAATTCGACCTCGAGCCGCATTGAGTCACCCGGGCGCACCACCTTACGGAACTCGGCGGAATGAATACCACCAAAGTAGGCGGTTTTGCCTTTAAACTCCGGCGCCGATAGCAGCGCTACCGCCCCAGTTTGGGCCAGGGACTCGACAATCAATGCTCCCGGCAGCACCGGGTTGTTGGGAAAGTGCCCATTGAAGACTTCTTCATGAATCGTTACGTTCCGCTTGGCCACCGCCATCTTACCGGGTTCCAATTCTTCGACCCGGTCAATCAAGAGCATGGGGTAACGATGGGGAATGATCTTTTGAATTGCCGTTGAATCTAAATCTACTTTTGCCATTGTTAACCCTCCGTAATCGTAAATAATGGTTGGTTGAATTCGACCAGGTCGCCGTTTTCAACGTTAACTGCTTTGACCGTACCGTCGCGATCACTCTTAACTTCGGTGAGCATCTTCATCGCCTCAATCACACAGACCACGTCTCCCTTATGAACCTGGTCGCCAATCTTAATATAGGCTGGCTTGTTCGGCTTAGGCTGAAGGTAGACCGTCCCCACGAGCGGGGCCTTGATCGTACTTTCGTTTGCAGCCTTGGCAGCAGATGTCTTGTCCACAGTTGGTTTCGCGTTATCGATAGTCTTGGGCATTGCTGGCGTTACCGCCGATTGTTCATTTTTATTTAAATAAAGGTGAAAATCCTGGTCATCAATCTTTAATTCCCGCGTCGATGATTTCTCGAACTCGGTCATTAATTTTTGAATATCATTAAATTCCAAGTATGTTACCCCCATTTACGAAAAGCTAACACCGCATTATGACCACCAAAGCCAAAGGAGTTACTGAGCGCGTACTGAGCGTCTGGTGCAACCTGGTTTTCCTTGTCAACCAGGTTGATTTGGCACTCCTCATCCTGGTTTTCGCAGCCAACGTTCATCGGTAGCTTCCCCTGTTGTAGGGCAGCGACCGTAATGACCGCCTCAATGGCCCCGGCAGCACCCAGCAGGTGACCAGTCATCCCCTTGGTAGAGCTGACCAGCACATCGCTGTCCTTACCGAAGACCTTGTTAATAGCAAGGGCTTCACCACTGTCATTGGCATGGGTAGCCGTCCCGTGAGCGTTGATGTAGGCAACCTCTGCTGGCTTGATTCCGGCCTCGTCAATTGCCTGCTGCATGGCCCGGGCAGCACCCTTTCCTTCTGGATCAGGAGCTGTGATGTGGTAGGCATCACCCGTGGCACCATAACCGACAACCTCGCCGATAATGTTGGCACCACGCGCCTGGGCGTGTTCGAGGCTCTCCAAGACTAGGGCCCCGCCACCCTCACCAAGGACGAAACCGTTGCGATCACGGTCAAAGGGCTTGGAAGCCTTCAGTGGATCGGTAGTGGTTGACAAAGCATTTAATGCCGCAAAGCCAGAGATCCCGATCTCGTTGACGGAGGCTTCGGCCCCACCGGCAATCATTGCCTGGGCCCGGCCTTCCTTGATCTGCCGGTAAGCTTCACCGATACTGTTCGTCCCGGTTGCACAGGCGGTGACAATTGAGGTACAGATATTCTGGGCATTGGCCCGGATAGCGATGTTTCCGGCCGCCATGTTGGCAATTGCCATTGGCACGAACATTGGCGAAACCCGCTTAGGGCCCTTATCGTGCATCTTGATAATCTGCTCCTGAATCGTGGTCAGGCCGCCGATTCCGGAACCGTAGATTACCCCCAGGTCCGTGGGCTTGGTGTTCTCTTCGTTGATTCCGGCCATCTCCAGTGCTTCCACCGCGGTTTGGACGGCGTACTGGGAATACAGGTCCATCCGCCGCGCGGCCTTCTTACCGACAACGGCACGGGGGTCAAAATCATCAACTTCCCCAGCTACCGCAATCCCGGTCGGCTCGGCATCGAACTTGCTGATCTTTTTAATCCCGATCTTCCCGGCAAGGGTGTTCTCAACGAAAGCCCTCAAGCCATTACCATTAGGTGCCACAACACCCATTCCTGTAATTACTACTCTTGTCATTTTTTTCACTCCTAAATGGTCATTCCACCATCGACCACGATTACCTGACCGGTAACGTAGTCATTCTCTGCCAAGAAGCGAGCCGCCCGGGCAACCTCTTCTGGCTTTCCAAAGCGGCCTAACGGGATCTGACTACTGATCTGCTTCTTCACCTTAGCGGAAAGTTTGGCGGTCATCTCACTGTCAATCATTCCCGGCGCAATGGCATTACAACGAATTCCTCGCAAAGCCCCTTCACGGGCGACCGTCTTGGTCAACCCGATCAGGCCGGCCTTACTAGCAGCGTAGTTGGCCTGACCGGCATTACCGTGCAGGCCTACCACGCTGGCCAGGTTAATGATGCTGCCCTGCCGCTGCTTGTACATCTTCTTAAGAATTAACTTGCTTAGTAAAAATGGTCCCCGGAGGTTAACCGCAATCACGTCGTCGAAGTCTTCCTGATCCATCCCGATAAATAACTTGTCACGGTTAATACCGGCATTATTGACCAGAATATCAACCTGGCCATATGCATCCCAGGCTTCCTTAGCCAACCGCTTAACGTCAGCGGGTTCAGCCATGTTCCCCTGGAAGTACGTGAACTGACCGCCAGTAGCCGTGAAGGTCGCTTCCTGTTCAGCTGTCAGTTCATGACGTCCGTTAAGAATGACCCGGCACCCTGCCTTTAGGAAGGTTGTGGCAATGGCAGCCCCGATTCCCCGGCTGCTCCCGGTCACCAGGGCTACCTTGTTTGTTAACTCCATTGCTGATTCTCCTTTACATAGGTCGCATAATCCTTCATCGTGGCGATATTAGCCCGCTTCAACTGCGGGTTTACCTGCTTGGCGAAACGGGAAAGTGTCTTGCCCGGGCCAATTTCAAGTGTGGCATCAATCCCCTGGTGCTCCACCATAAAGGCCACATCAGCCCCAAAGTGTGTTGGCACCGCCAGCTGCCGTTCCATAATCGCCGCAATTTCATCACCCTGAAATTCAGTAACGGTCGTATTACTGATGACCGGCACGACTGGCTGAGCAAACGATTCCTTAGCCAACCGGTCATGCATCTTCTGCCGGGCACCATTGAAAAGCGGCGTGTGGAAGGCACCGCTCACCCGCAGGATAACCACCCGCTTGGCAGCCGCCTGTTCCTTCAGCTCGCTAACGGCCTGCTGAACCTCATCGACGGTCCCGCCGATCACCAGCTGGGCCGGCGAATTGTAGTTGGCCACCCAAACATGGGCGTAACGGTCACAGACCGCTTCGACCTTCTTAACATCCGGGTTCAAAACGGCCGCCATTGAACTGGCCGTTTGATCGGCATCCACCTGCATGTACCGGCCACGATCCGCCAGCAGCTGAATATCATCTTCAAACGGTAATGCCTCACTAGCCATCAGGGCCGCATACTCACCCAGCGATAGACCGGCCATTGCCGCGACTGGGAGCTTAGGCAGGTCCCGCTTCAACATCCGGTAAATCCCATAGCTCACCGCCACCAATACCGGTTGAACATTTTTTGTTTCCTTCAGTTCGCCGTTTTCACTGGCCATGATCTGCTTAAGGTCCAGACCCGTGGCCGCGCTTCCCTGAAAAATGATACTTTCAAAAAGAGGATCAGATAAAAAATCCAATCCCATCCCAGGCTTCTGGGCCCCCTGACCGCTAAATAACAGTCCTATTTTCATCTTTTACTAGTCCTTGGCTGCAATCTGCTTGGCAACGAGGTCCACGACTTCAGCAATCGTCGTTACGGATTCATCGCTGTCCAATTCGATGTCGTACTTGTCTTCCAGTTCGTTCATGATCTCAAAAACATCGAGACTGTCGGCACCCAGGTCGTCCTGGATCTTGGCATCCATGGTGACCTTATCTGCATCAACCTCTAATTCGTCCACTGCAATTGCCTTAACATCATTAAAAATTTCTTCTTTAGTCATAGCCTTAAATTCCTCTTTCTATATTTAGTATTTAATTATTATTGTTCCAGTAGTTAGTCCGCCACCAAAGCCGGCCAGCACAATTGTCTCGCCACGCCTTACCATGCCTTTTTCAATACATTCGGCTAGTAAGATCGGCTCACTGGCCGCGGACGTATTTCCATACTCATTGATATTGATTGGAAACTTGGTCAGTGGCTGATCCAGCCGCCTGGCAACCTGCCGAATAATTCGGGCGTTGGCCTGGTGGAGGATAAAGTGGTCCACCTGGTCAAGGCTGATACCGGCATCGGCCGCGGTCCGCCTGATTGACGCCGGGACGGCATGGGTAGCAAACTTGTAAACCGCCCGACCATCCATCGCAAAGGGGGTCACCTCAGTAACCGGCCCGGGGAAATCCGCGGCCACGGTTGTCTGGCCCGCCACGATCTTCTCACTAAGGTCACCAAAGCTCGCCAGGTCGGCACCCAGCACATGGTGGTCGGGGGTCGTACTGAGCAGGACCCCGCCAGCCCCATCACCAAACAGGACGGCCGTCGAACGGTCATGCCAGTCCAGCAGCTTTGATAGGACCTCGCTGCCGATCACCATTGCCCGGTTAAAGTACGGCAGCTTTAGCATTGCACTGGCAACTGTCAGGGCATAGACAAAGCCCGAGCAGGCCGCCGAAACGTCAAACGCTACTGCATGATCAGCACCGATCTTGCCCTGAACACGGGCGGCCGTCGCGGGTGTGTAGGAATCCGGTGACATGGTCGCCACGATAATCAGGTCCACATCCCCGGCTGCCCACCCACTTTGGGCAAGTAGCTTTCGACCAACCGCTGCCGCCAAGTCACTGGTATTCTGGCCGATACTGATATGGCGCCGTTCGATCCCGGTTCGTGACTTGATCCACTCATCAGAAGTGTCCATCATCTGACTCAGCTCATCATTGGTGACAACCTTTTCAGGAACTACCGCTGCGGTACTAATAATTTTCCAATCATTCACTACTGATCTTTCCTTACTTAATTAGGAGTGTTCATCCAAAAAGTCTTCCAGGTTGACGATGGCCTTGTTAATGATCTTGAGTTCCTGATCATCCATGTCCTTCAGGAAGCTTTTAACCATCATGTTATGGAAGGCCCGGTGAGCCCGATACAGCACCCGTCCTTTTTTCGTCAGGTAGAGACGGATAATGCGCCGGTCCTCAGCATCGCGCCGGCGTTCAACGTAGCCCTTGCGAATCAAGCGATCAGTCATCGCTGTCATCGTTCCCGGTGTCAAGTGGAGCTTTTTGGCTACTTGTGATACCGTCTGGTGGTCGTACATTGAAATTGCGTCGATCGCATGGAGTTCCTTGATGGTCAAATCGCTAAAGGTACTCTTGCAAAGCTCTTTCTCTTCAACCCATAAAATGCCATTATAAATTTTAATAAGTGCTTTATTGATTCGTTGGTACTCGTCAGCCATAATGTATTCTCCCTTTATTTTGTTTTATCAAATAATTTAGATATCAAAATACATTATAGTCGAAACAAGCGTTTAAATCTTTGCTTGACGCTCGGCGACGATGAATACCAGCTGAGCACTGCAGACCTTCTTATCATCAACGGTGGCCACTGCATCAACGATCCCCATCTGCTTGCGTTTCTTGAGCATCTTGATATGCAGCTTCATCACGTCACCGGGTTTAACCATCCGACGAAACTTTCCCTTGTGAATGGCACCGAGGTACGCCGTCTTCTTGTAAAATTCTGGTGACTTGAGAATCAATACCGAGGCGGCTTGTGCCAAGGTCTCAATAATTAATACACCAGGCATTACCGGGTTCCCGGGAAAGTGGCCGCGAAAGAACGATTCGTTAATCGTCACGTTCTTGGTCGCCACGATGCTCTCCCCTGGAACCATCGAATCGACATAATCGATATAGCAAATTGGATAGCGATTCGGAATTAAATCCATAACTTCCTGAGCCGTCATTAATGCCAACATCACACCAACTTTCTCTTTGAAAAGTATTTCGAATATCAAAGTATTCGATGCTCAAATTATATTGAAAACTATTTTGATTGTCAAACTAATTTGGACAATTAATTCTCTCCAGTGATCCTGTTTATAATTTTATCTATTCAATCATCAGCAATGATACACGGCGTTAACTATCTTCTTAAAATGAATATTTTTATTTAAAAATAAATTTAATCATGAGTTCAGCCTATTTATGATAATAAAAAAGCATCACCACAAGAATAAGTTAGTTCTTGTAGTGATGCTATCTTTTTATCGGATACTTATTCCTACATTTCCATAAAGAACATTCTTACTATCAGGATGATGCTGGTCAGTGCCATGATAAACAGGCTGCCCAACGGTGAAATGAAGGCCGCGACCATTGCCAGGACAAAGCCATCGTACAATGCCAACCGGTATGCCCGGGAATTGGTCGGGTCCTTCTCAGCATTCGGGTTATCCCGTAGGATTTGCCGATCCATCACCTCAAACATCAGACTCCACATCAGCATGATGAAGGCGTACAGGAATTCTGGGAAGGTCGCCTGAGTCTCACTCCCTACCCATTTCGTGGTGAATGGCACCAGCGTCAACAGGAACAGCCACACCCCATTGTACAGGAAGGTACGGGTTGTAATGACCGTTGCCTTCTTGAAGATGTTGTGGTGGGAAAACCAGACAACATAGATATAAACAAAACTGATCACGTAGGCCAGGAGAGTCTGCCACTCGCCTAGGAGACCGCGAAAAGTCGGCTCTTTAGGAATCTACAATTCAAGCACCATAATCGTCGCCGCGATCGCAATAATAGCATCGGTAAAAGCTTCAAGTCGTGCCTTATTCATTTTTCTCACCTCAGAATAATCGTAATAATTTCTCTACCATTAGGATAATACATTTTCACAAGTAACGCATTGTTAATTACGAGAATAATCATGCTAAAATTTAGGCAGATCATTTAAGAACGGAGGGAAAACAATGGAATTACAAGATGCAATCAACCGGCGCCATTCAGTCCGGCAGTTTACGGACCAGCCCGTCGGTAAACAAACCATTACCAAGATTGTTGAACTGGCACAGCGAGCTCCATCGTGGGTGAACTCTCAACCCTGGCAGGTCTACTGTGCAACGGGTAAGGCACTGCAAGCGATTAAGGATGCCTATCGTGAACAGGACGCCACCGGTAATCACGGGAACCCCGATCTGGCAGTGATGAGTCGCGAAGACTGGGACAGTCAGGCTCAAGCCAACATGAAACAGTGGCGACACGAGATCGTCCACCACTTTGCGGACTTCGATGAGGCCCACGCCAAGATGACCCAGGCCAGTGAAAGCCTGTACGATTCACCAGTGATCCTTTACATCACCATTCCCCAGAATACCCCAGACTGGTCGATCTTTGATGCAGGACTGTTCGCGGAGAACTTGATGCTGGTCGCCACCGCGGAAGGCCTGGGGACCATCCCCACCTACAACAGCGTCCGCTTCCCGGCAATCCTTCACCGAGTTCTCGGTGTTCCTGAGAACGAAAGGTTTATTGTTGGGGTATCCCTTGGCTATCCTGCTAAGACCACGATCAACACCTACCGCTCCGCCCGGCAGCCGATCGAGGAAACACTGCACTTCAAGAATTGAGGATTAATTTGATGAATACCAAAGCTAATTACTTATCACCACTCGGGCCGATTGAAATCACCGCCGATGAAGGTGGACTCACGAGCCTGCACTTCACTGATCAAAATGTAACAAGTACTCCCACCACCAATCAGATCATTCAAGATACCATCGCCTGGCTGGACACTTACTTTGCGGGGAAGACTCCTGAAAAGGCCCCGACCCTTCACCTCACCGGGACAACCTTTCAAAAGTCAGTCTGGCAGGCCCTGCTCACTATCCCCTACGGCCAAGTCCAAACCTACAGTCAGCTGGCCGACCAGCTCAACAGCAGTCCGCGTGCCGTGGGAAATGCCGTGGGCAAAAACCCGGTCTTGCTGATTGTACCCTGCCACCGAGTTGTTGGCCAAGACGGCCGGCTCACCGGTTACAGCGGTGGCCTTGAACGTAAACGTCAATTTCTTAATCTGGAAAACATCACCCTTTGATAATCAGCATCGCTACGGAAAGGGTAGCGATGCTTTTTTATTGGCAGATTGCAAGAAATAACTTGAACGAATTTAATGACGTAAATTAAGCAGGAAGATCTCGATTGGTGTGCGCCAGT
>NZ_CANCWK010000035.1:0-17781 GCF_947381495.1 Limosilactobacillus galli
AGAACTAGACCAAAAGCCAAAGTGGCTTAGTCTAGTTCTCAAAAATCTCTTCATCCTTACCGATTGACAAAGAGCCAAAATAACAGAAAAGCGCCAGAGCTGGATCGTGATGCAGCTCTGGCGCTTTTGTATGTCTTCATCATTTCAGGATTTTCTTTAAGAATTCCTGGGCCCGCGGACTGGTCGGGTGAGCGAAGAATTCGTCTGGCTGGGCAGTTTCCTGGATGTAGCCATCAGCCATGAACCAGATCTGGTCAGCCACCTCCTTGGCAAAGCCCATCTCGTGGGTAACCACCACCATTGTCATCCCCGATTCGGCCAGGTCCCGCATGACCTTTAGCACTTCTTCAACCATTTCCGGGTCGAGGGCGCTAGTCGGCTCATCGAACAGCATCACTTCCGGATTCATCGCCAGGGCCCGGGCAATGGCGACCCGCTGCTTTTGCCCCCCGGACAGCTGGTCGGGATACTGGTCGGCCTTGTTAGCCAGGCCCACCTGGTCGAGCAGCTTCATTGCGGTCTGTTTGGTGGCCCCTTTAGAGGTTCCCTTGACCTTGATGGGGGCAATCATGATGTTCTTAAGAACGGTCATGTTGGGGAAGAGGTTGAAGCCCTGGAAGACCATCCCTAAGCGCTGCCGGATCTGGTCGAGCTTCTTATCGTTTAGGCCGACCAGGTTCTGACTTTCGAAGAGAACCTGTCCGCTGGATGGCTGCTCAAGGGCGTTGAGACAACGGAGAAAGGTACTCTTCCCGGCCCCGGACGGCCCGATCACACAGATCACCTGTCCTTTATCAACGTGCTCAGTAATGTCTTTGAGAACGACATTATCCTTGAATTTCTTCTGAAGGTTTTTGACTTCAATGATTTTAGTGGACATGTTTCATCTTCCTTTCAAAGTGCAGCAGGATCCGGGAGAGGGTAAAGGTCAGAACAAAGTAGATCAGCATGGTGATGAAGAGTGGTAGGACCCCTTTGTAGGTGGCCGATTGAACCAGTTGGGTCTGGTACATCAGCTCGCTAACCCCGATGACGGAGACCAGGGAACTGTCCTTCAAAAGGGTGATCAGTTCGTTCCCCAAGGCCGGCCAAATGTTCTTGAGGGCTTGGGGCATGATGACTTCCTGGAAGGTGATCTTCTTGCTCATTCCCAGGCTCCGCGCGGCTTCAGTCTGACCGAGCGGAATGGATTGAATCCCGGAACGGATGATTTCAGCGACGTAGGCTCCGGAGTTCAGCGAGACGGCGATGATTCCGGCAACCAGGGCGGGCATGGACTGGATGATGGCCCCGATCCCGAAGTAGACAAACATGATCTGAACCATCATTGGGGTACCCCGCAGGAATTCAATGTAGCAGACGGCAATTGAGTGGAGCAGCTTATTCTTGGATAACCGCATCAGGGCGAAGAGGGTCCCAAGGATAAAACCGAGGATGACGGAAACCACCGTGATCAGCAGGGTGTATTCGATCCCCTTGGCAAAGTAACGCCAGTAGGAGAGAACGGTGTTTTTCTTCTTGTAGGACTTCATATACCGCGAGGCTTGCGGAATCCATTTCTTATTGACCAGGTTCTCGTCGTTGACCTGCTTGATGGTCTTGTTGGCCGCCGCTTCGAGGGACTTATCGCCCTTAGGGAAGGCCATAGCAATGTTACCAGCCGTGGATGGCAGCTTGGAGTTGAAGGCGTAAAGGTTGGAGTTGTTGGCGGCATAGGCCTTAGCCGTAGCCTCATCCATCAGAACGGCATCAACTTTATGCGATTGCAACCCAATTACCAGGTTGGACAACTTGGCGAGGCCCTTATTCTTGGTTCCGGGCATGCTCTTGTTGATCATGGTTGATTGAAGCGTCCCGTTTTGAGCCCCCACGATCTTACCCTTGAAGTCCTTGGCGGTGGTAAAACGCTTCTTGTCTGCTTTATTGATTAGGAAGTAGCTATTTCCAGAGTAGTAAGTATTGGAGAAGTCAACACTCTTTTTACGCTCGTTGGTAATGTTCATTCCGGAGATAATCACGTCGATCTTGCCAGTTTCAAGGGCGACAAGCAGGGAATCAAAGTCCATGTTCTTGATCACCAGCTTGACCCCCAGGTCCTTGGCGAACTTCTTGGCAAGGTCCACTTCAAAGCCGACGTATTCAGTCTTGCCGTTTTTCTTGGTAGTGAATTCGTAGGGGGGATAGTCGGCACTCATTCCGACTACCAGGGTGCCCTTTTGCTTAATCTTCTGTAGTGAGTCATCCCTGGCCGGCTGGTTGCTGCTGGACGATGAGCTGACGGCACTGCTGGAACTGGATGAGGTCGCTGCTAGGACGGTGCTGGGCATCACCAGCGAGCAGAACAGGATGAATAACATGAATAATTGCTTGAGATGTTTCATAGTGTTGGCTCCTTAATCTGAAATTTGTGATTGCTAGCAATATACACCTATATACATACTTATGCAACATAAAATGGTAAAACAGCATAAATATTCATATGGGCTGGAAGGGGTTTCGTTAAGGTGGGGCGGGCAATCAGCGCCTCTTAAAACAATTTTAATCATTATTTGGTATCCTTGATATATTTAAGCCATCCCTTTTGGTGAATATTTATAGAAGATAAAATAGCCTTCAAAATAAGTTGAAATTTGTTAAAAGAATTATTGACATCAATGCCCCGATTAGGTACAATATTTTTTGTAGTGAAAAGGCGAAATTTCGTAGCCTTGTTACGTAACTTTAAGCTCGGAGGGAGGGAATCAACATGTCAAAAACAGTCGTTCGCAAGAATGAATCTTTAGACGACGCTCTTCGACGCTTTAAACGTTCAGTTTCACGTAACGGAACTTTACAAGAATACCGTAAGCGTGAATTCTACGAAAAGCCTAGTGTACGACGGAAGTTGAAATCTGAAGCGGCACGGAAGCGCAAGAACAAGCGTGGTCGTCGTTACTAAAAATGTTTGCTCCTACCTTTTTGCGGTGGGAGCTTTTTTTGACTGGAGGATAAAAAATGAGTTTATTAAAGCGATTGCAAACCGATATGATTACGGCAATGAAGAACCGGAACAAGGATACCCTGGCGGTTGTCCGGATGCTGAAGGCGTCAGTACAAAATGCCCAGATTGAGGCGGGCCACGACCTGACCCCTGATGAAGAAGTTGCGGTAATGTCACGGGAGTACAAGCAACGCAAGGAATCACTGGAGGAATTCCAGAAGGCCGGCCGGCAGGACCTGATCGACAAGACCAACAACGAATTGAAAGTTGTTGAAAAGTACATGCCAAAGCAGCTTTCTGCTGACGATGTTAAGAAGATCGTCACGGAAACGGTCCAACAAGTTGGTGCTGCCAGCATGAAGGACTTTGGCAAGGTCATGGGGGCCGTAATGCCAAAGGTCAAGGGCCAAGCTGATGGTAAGTTGGTTAACCAGACCGTTAAGGAAACCTTGAGCAACTTATAATTTGTTATTAAGAACATGGTCAGTCTCGTTTTGTCCGAGACTGGCCACTTTTTTGATTGAATTGGATGTTTTTCGTGTGGAATAGTCCAAATAATTGAATTATTAGCTGGATTATGATGATTTATCATTGGATTGTGCTAGAATACAAGCTAAATAATCTGGAGGTAATTAGGTTTGTGTACTTCAATTGTTTATAGTGCTGGTGATGGTTACTTTGGCCGTAACCTGGATTTGGAAGTTTCCTTTGGCCAGGAGGTGGTAATTACACCGCGTGATTACGCCTTCAACTTCCGCAAGCTGCCGACGATGGAACACCACTATGCAATCATCGGGGTCGCGCTGGTTAAGGATAACTACCCGCTTTACTTTGACGGGGTTAACGAGGAAGGGGTCGGAATGGCTGGCCTGAACTTCGACGGCCCAGCGCACTTCTTCTCCGTGGAAGACGGTAAGGATAATGTTTCGCCGTTCGAGTTTATTCCCTATGTCCTTGGTCAATGCAAGAGTGTGGAAGAGGCCAAGCAATTGATGACCAACCTGAACCTGGTTAATATCAATTTCTCTGACCAGCTTAAGCTTTCGCCTCTGCACTGGCTGATTGCGGACCGGTCCGGTAAGTCCATTGTCGTAGAATCGACCGTTACCGGCCTCCACGTCTACGATAATCCGGTTGGTGTACTGACCAACAATCCGGAATTCCCGCAACAGCTGACCAACCTGGCCAACTACCAGAGCGTTTCTCCAGCTGAACCAGCTAATACCTTGACTCCCGGAATTGCGCTGAACAATTACAGTCGGGGGATCGGCTCCCACCTGCTGCCTGGCGGGATGGACTCTGAAAGCCGCTTTGTCAAGGAGACCTTTACCAAGATGCACGCACCCGCCGGTAAGAGTGAACGAGAAAATGTTACGAATTACTTCCATATTCTCAATGCAGTTGACCAGCAGAAGGGGCTGGACGAGGTCGCTCCAAATACTTTTGAGTACACAATCTATTCTGATGGAGTCAACCTGGCAACCGGGACTCTGTACTACACGACCTATGAGAACAACCAGATCAATGCGGTTGCCATGCGCAACGCAAACTTGAACAGCAGTGATTTGGTTTCTTACCCAATGCTCAATAACCAGGCAATCAATTACCAAAATTAAAAATGAATCTGCCCGTCGTGATGAACACCCTCAATGCTCATCGTGACGGGCTTTTTCTATGCCTTTCTATATGCAAAATAATTGTATATTTTTCATATATTTGGGAAAATATGGAATTATTATTGATTTTTATGCAATATAAGTGTATATTCATAATCAATCTCAAATTAAACGAATGGAGGACGAGACAATGACAAAAGAAAAGATTGTTTTAGCATATTCTGGTGGTCTGGATACTTCGGTGGCAATTGCCTGGCTGAAGAACAAGGGTTACGATGTGATTGCCTGCTGCATTGATGTCGGCGAGGGGCTGGACCTGGAAGCCATCAAGCAGAAGGGGGATGTGATTGGTGCTTGGAAATCAGTGGTAATTGATGCCAAGCGCGACTTTGCAGAGCAGTTTGTCCTGCCGGCCCTGCAAGCGCATGCCATGTACGAACAGAAATATCCATTGGTATCCGCCCTGTCTCGTCCCTTGATTGTCCAAAAACTGGTGGCGGTGGCCAATGAGTACGGAGCTACGGCCATTGCCCATGGTTGTACCGGCAAAGGTAACGATCAGGTTCGTTTTGAAGCCGGCATCCATGCCCTGGCACCGGACATGAAGATTGAGGACCCAATTCGTGATTGGCACTGGTCACGGGAGGAAGAGATCCAGTACGCTAAGGGTAACGGGATTCCGGTTCCAATCACCAAGGCAAGCCCGTATTCAATTGACGAAAACCTCTGGGGACGGGCCAATGAATGCGGAATCCTGGAAGATCCGTGGGTTGCTGCGCCAGCTGATGCCTATGCCCGGACTAAGGCGATTGCCGATACCCCTGACACCCCAACCACATTGGAGATCTCGTTTGAAGAAGGGGTCCCAACCGCCATCAACGGTGAAAAGCAGCCACTCGATCAGCTGATTATGAACCTTGATAAAATTGCTGGTGAAAATGGGGTTGGCCGGATTGACCACGTTGAGAACCGGCTGGTCGGCATCAAGTCCCGTGAGATCTACGAGTGCCCGGCCGCAACAGTCCTGCTGGCCGCCCACAAGGATCTGGAGGACCTAACCCAGGAGCGGGAGGTCGCCCACTTCAAGCCGATCGTGGAGCAGAAGATGAGTGAGCTGATCTACAATGGTCTCTGGTACTCACCACTGATGAAAGCAATGGTCGCCTTCATTGACCAGACCCAGACCGTCGTCAACGGGGTTGTCCGGGTCAAGCTGTTCAAGGGCAACGTGATCTGTGAAGGGCGGAAGTCACCAAATTCCCTCTACGATAAGAACCTGGCAACTTACACGGCGGCCGATGAGTTCGATCAGGAGGCCGCCACTGGCTTCATCAAGCTCTGGGAACTGCCGGATAAGGTTTACGCGCAGGTTCAGCAAAACCAGCAGCAAAAGTCTAAGGAGGTCCAGGATGCCAATTAAGAAGATGTGGGGCGGCCGTTTCGAAGCCGCGGGTGACCAGCTCGTCGATACTTTCGGGGCGTCCATCGGCTTTGACCAGGCGATGGCCAAAGAGGACATCATGGGATCCTTGGCCCACGTGAAGATGCTGAAGGCCACCAAGATTCTGTCAGCAGCGGATGCCGACCAGATTATCGCCGGGCTTGAAAAGCTGGCTGACCGGCTGGAGAAGGAGGGCCTCCCCTTCACGGTTGAAAATGAGGATATCCACATGAACATCGAGACCTTGCTGACGGAAGAGATCGGCCCGGTTGCCGGCAAATTGCACACGGCGCGGAGCAGAAATGACCAAGTGGCCACCGACCTCCACCTCTACGTCAAGAAACGTCTCCCCAAGATTGTTGACCTACTGACAAAGTTGCAGACGGCGCTGGTTGATCAGGCAGCCGCCAACGTGAAAACGGTGATGCCTGGCTACACCCATATGCAGCATGCCCAGCCGATCTCATACGGCCACTACCTGCTGGCCTACTTCCAGATGTTTCAGCGGGACGTGGAGCGCTTCCAATTTAATATGAAGCATACGGATATTTCACCGCTCGGGGCCGCGGCTCTGGCCGGGACAACCTTCCCAATTGACCGGGAGCTGAGTGCCAGCCTTCTGGGATTTGCGGCGCCCTATACCAATTCCTTGGACGCGGTCTCTGACCGGGACTTTGCCCTGGAATTTCTGAGTAACGCCAGCATCCTGATGGTCCACCTCTCCCGGCTGTGCGAGGAGCTGATCTACTGGTGCAGCTATGAATTTGGCTACATTGAACTGGCGGACCAGTATGCGACGGGGAGCTCGATCATGCCACAGAAGAAGAACCCGGATATGGCGGAACTGATCCGGGGAAAGACGGGCCGGATCTTTGGCGACTTGACGGGCCTGCTGACGGTGATGAAGGGCTTGCCGCTAGCCTATAATAAGGACATGCAGGAAGATAAAGAGGGGATCTTTGATGCCGTCAAGACGATTGTTCCAAGCTTGCAAGTGATGACCGGGATGATCCGGACCCTCCACGTTAATAAGAAAAAAATGGAACACGCCACTCACAATGATTTTTCAAATGCTACCGAGCTTGCCGATTACCTGGCGACGAAGGGGGTTCCCTTCCGGCAGGCCCATGAAATTGTCGGTGAGCTGGTCCTGAAGGGGTTAAAGACCGGGGCCAACCTGGCCGACATTCCGCTAGAGCAGTACCAGCAGATCAATCCGCAGATCACCGCCGATGTCTATGAAGTCCTCAAACCACACGTTGCGATTGCTCGTCGTCATTCCTTGGGCGGCACTGGCTTTGACCAGGTGAAGGAGCAGATTGCCACCGCCAGAAAGATAATTGAGAAGAATCAACAGTAATAGATGTCTGAAGATAGCTAGCGACTAGTTTGCTTAGCTATTTTTATTTTTGAAATTTGTCAACGGCAACGGGAGAAAGCCTGCTTTGCCGTTGTTTAGTGTTATATGATTATGACCGGCTGTGATATAATCAATTGAAGATTACTAACTACTAAAAGGAGCAAGACTTAATTGGTAGAAAAGAACGACGAAATTGAACAAACATTTCAGATTGACAGCCCCGAGATTGAGGTTGGGATCCTCGGTCCCCAGGACAAGTTTGTCAGTCTGATCGAACAGGGGATGGACGTGACCATCAACCCCTTTGGCGACAACCTGAAAGTGAAGGGAAAAGAGGAAGACGTCGAGATGACGGTGGATGTCTTCCACGCCCTGATTGACCTGCTGAACCAGGGGATCCGCATCCACAGCACTGATATTGTCAGTGCGATGAAGATGGCCCACCGGGGAACGCTCGAATACTTCGCCGACCTGTACAGTGAGACCATCATTAAGGACCGGCGTGGTCGGACTATCCGAGTGAAGAACTTCGGCCAGCGCCAGTACGTCAACGCTATGAAGCATAACGACATCACGTTTGGGATCGGTCCGGCCGGAACCGGGAAGACCTACCTGGCCGTTGCTATGGCGGTCGCCGCTCTTAAACGGGGGGAAGTTGAACGCATCATTATCACCCGGCCCGCGGTGGAAGCCGGCGAGAGCCTAGGTTTTTTGCCTGGTGACCTCCAGGAAAAGGTTGACCCATACCTGCGGCCAATCTACGATGCGTTGAATGATATTTTTGGCACTGACCACACCCAACGGTTGATGGAACGCGGCGTGATTGAGATTGCACCGCTGGCCTACATGCGGGGGCGGACGCTGGACGGCGCCTTCAT
This sequence comes from Limosilactobacillus galli, assembly GCF_947381495.1. Taxonomy (NCBI): domain Bacteria; kingdom Bacillati; phylum Bacillota; class Bacilli; order Lactobacillales; family Lactobacillaceae; genus Limosilactobacillus; species Limosilactobacillus galli. Next base: position 8,276 of record NZ_CANCWK010000035.1, read on the forward strand.
CATCCTGGATGAGGCCCAAAACACGACCAACGCCCAGATGAAGATGTTTTTGACCCGGTTCGGCTTTGGCTCCAAGATGGTGGTCAACGGGGATATCTCCCAGATTGACCTGAAGCATGGCGTTCGTAGTGGATTGGTCAGTGCGCAACGGATCCTGCAGAATGTCCGGTCGATCAAGTTTGTGACCTTCAGTGCTGAGGACGTGGTTCGGCACCCGGTTGTCGCCCGGATCATCGACGCCTATGAGGAAGCAACGACGAAGAAGGCAGAAAAAGCAAAGGAGCAGAAAGATGGATCTGACAATTTACGATCAGACAAGTAACGGCATCAGCCAGGAACAACACGACCTCATCGAGAAGGTCCTCAAGTTTGCCGCCAAAAAACTCGACCTGGCGGACAACACGGAGATGTCGGTAACCTTGATGAACAACCCGGAAATCAAGAAGATCAACGCCCAGTATCGCGGCGTTGATCGAGCAACTGATGTACTCAGTTTTGCGGCCGAGGAGAGCGGTGACGAATCGCCGATCATCATGGATCCGGAGCTGGCTGCTGAGCTACCAACCAACCTCGGGGACCTGTTTATCTCGGTCGATAAGGTGGCCGAACAGGCTAAGTTCCTCGGCCATTCGCCGGAGCGGGAACTGGGCTTCTTGGCGATCCACGGTTTCCTGCACCTGAATGGCTACGACCACCAACAACTGGAAGACGAAAAGAAGATGTTTGCGCTGCAACGGGAGATTCTCGATGACTATGGGCTCACACGATAACCACCAGGTGACCAAGAACCACCACCTCTTTCAAGCGATGGGGCACGCCTTTGACGGGATTGTGGCGATGCTCAGAGAAGAGCGCAACATGCGCTTTCACGTCATAGCAGCAATGCTGGCGGTCATTGTCGGCTGGTACCTGCGCATCAGCACGGCCGACTGGCTATGGATCCTGTTGGTGATCTTCTTAGTTTTTGCGGCCGAGTTCTTGAACACGGTCACGGAGGCAGTCACCGACCTCCTGTCCAACCACCACTATGATATCAACGTTAGGAAGGCTAAGGATGTTGCCGCCGGGGGTGTCCTCCTGGCGGCCCTGTTTGCGGTGGCGGTGGGCTTGATCATCTTTGTGCCACGGTTCTATGCATTAATTATTAGATAGGGAGTAACCGTAAATGGATAATCCAAATTACAAGTCCGGCTTTGTCGCCTTGATTGGCCGGCCAAATGTTGGTAAATCGACATTGCTAAATTACATTGTGGGCCAGAAGGTGGCCATTATGAGCAACGTGGCTCAGACCACGCGTAACAAGATTCAGGGGATCTATACCAGTCCGGAAGCACAGATCATCTTCATCGATACACCGGGGGTCCACAAGCCCGCAACCAAGCTGGGCGACTTCATGGAACGGTCCACGATGTCGGCTTTGGACGAAGTTGACGCGGTCCTCTTTGTCGTCAGCGCAACGGACAAGCGTGGTCCCGGTGACGACTTCATCATCAACCGGCTCAAGCAGGTCAAACAACCGATCTACCTGGTGGTTAACAAGATTGACCAGGTGAGCCCCAACGACCTGCCAGACATTGTGGCCCAATACCAGGATTCCCTGCCGTTCAAGGCCGTGGTGCCGATTTCAGCTTTGCAGGGGAACAACATCAACAACCTGCTGAATGAGATCATTGCCGGCTTGCCGCACGGCCCGCAGTACTACCCGGCAGACCAGATTAGTGACCATCCGGAACGCTTCGTGATTGCGGAGATGATCCGGGAGAAGATCTTCATGCTGACCCGGGATGAGGTTCCACACTCAGTAGCGGTTGACGTAACCTCGGTCAAGCGGGAGGACGAGGAACACGTCCACATCTCGGCCAACATCATTGTCGAACGCCCTGGCCAGAAGGGCATCATCATCGGCAAGAAGGGACAGATGCTCAAGAAGATCGGGACAATGGCCCGGCAGGACATTGAACGCCTGCTCGGTGACCGGGTCTTCCTTCAACTGTGGGTCAAGGTAGTTCCCGGCTGGCGTGACAAGTCCGCCATGCTCAAGGACTACGGTTACCGGAACAAGGATTATTAAAATGAGGAGGAGTGACCGTGGCCCGGGAAGTGACTGATTTTAACGGGATCATTATCTACCGGCAGGACTACCGGGAACGGGACCTCCTGGTTAAGATGCTGACCGACAAGATCGGTCCGGCGATGTTCTTTGTCAAGGGCGCTAAGAAACGCGGCTTTCGACTGGCGGCGGACATCCTGCCGTTTACTCACGGCAGCTACATCGGTTCACTAGCGGACGATGGCCTGAGCTTCATCAACGTTGCCAGCGAGACCCACCAGTACCGCAATATCGTCGCTGATATTAGTAAGAACGCCTATGCCACCTACATCCTGTCGCTGGTCGACCATGCCTTTCCCGACGGCCGGAGCATTGGCAGCTGGTTTGGCCAGGTTGCCGCGGCCCTGGAACGGATTGACCAGGGCGTCGACGAGCAGGTGGTGGCCAACGTCATTGAGATCCAGCTGCTGGTGATGTTTGGGGTAGCGCCCAACTGGGATCGGTGTGTGGTCTGCGGCCAGAATCAGGGGCCACTCGACTTTTCAGAAGAGTCTGGGGGGATGCTATGCAGCCAGCACTGGTACCTGGACCCGCACCGGATGCACCTTGACCGGCGGACGATCTACTTTCTGCAGCGGCTGGCCCATGCCAACCTGCAGAAGGTCCGCAAGATCAGCATCAACCCGGTTACCAAGCGTCGTATCCAGGCAATCATCGATACCATCTATAGTGACCAGGTTGGGTTGAAGCTGAAGAGCAAGCATTTTATCGATGAAATGCACCGCTGGGAACAAAAGATGGGAAATTTATCATCAAAAGATTGACTTTCAAAAGGACTTTATCTATTATTAGGTACGTATTTAAGAAACACCTCAATTGAATACGATCAGCCACGACGGAGAATAATGATGGTCAGTGCCAATACAGCGAATGGGGGAGAGTGAAAGCCCCAGACTGGTCAGCCACCACGGGCCCTCCACCAGCTGGATAAACTAAGCTGTTTTGCAGAAATGCAAAAAAGCAGGGTGGAACCGCGAATTAAACTCGTCCCTGCAGTTACTACTTGTAGTAGCTGGAGGGGCCTTTTTATTTAGAGAAGGGAAGAATAACGATGACAACGAAAAAGCTAAGTGTCCAAGACATCATCTTTACGCTTGAACAATACTGGGCTAAGCAGGGTTGCATGCTGATGCAGGCCTATGATACTGAAAAGGGTGCTGGGACCATGAGCCCTTACACCTTCCTGCGGGCAATCGGACCAGAACCGTGGAACGCGGCCTATGTTGAACCGTCACGGCGGCCAGCGGATGGCCGGTATGGGGAGAACCCGAACCGGCTGTACCAGCACCACCAGTTCCAGGTGATCATGAAGCCATCACCGGACAACATTCAGGACCTCTACCTGGGCAGCCTGCGGGAGCTCGGGATTGAACCCCTGGAACACGATATCCGGTTTGTTGAGGATAACTGGGAGAACCCTTCAATGGGTTGTGCCGGTGTTGGTTGGGAAATCTGGCTCGACGGAATGGAAGTCACTCAGTTCACTTACTTCCAAGTGGTTGGTGAATTACCGATGAACCCCGTGGCCTCAGAAGTTACCTATGGTCTGGAACGGCTGGCCGAATACATCCAAAACGTTGATTCCGTCTACGACCTTGAATGGGCGGACGGGGTTCTCTACGGCGATATTTTCAAGGAACCAGAATACGAACACTCCAAGTACGCCTTTGAAGAGAGCAACCAGGAGATGCTTCTCCAAGCCTTCAACGATTACGAGACTGAAGCTAAGCGCCTGATCAAGCTCGGTCTGGTTCACCCAGCTTATGACTATGTCCTGAAGTGCAGCCACACCTTCAACCTGCTTGATGCGCGTGGGGCGGTCTCCGTTACCGAACGGGCCGGTTACCTGCACCGGATCCGGATCATGGCCAAGTCAATCGCCAAGGCCTTCGTTGAAGAACGGCGCAAGCGGGGCTTCCCATTGATTCACGACGAAAAGCTGCGGCAAAAGACCCTTGATGAATACACCAAGAAGGCTGAAAAGGAAAAGCAGCGGGCAGCAAAGCGGGCTGCCAAGAAGGCTAAGAAAGCACAGAAGGGGGACAAGTAACATGGCTAATTCATACTTATTAGAAGTCGGCGTTGAAGAAATGCCGGCCCACGTGGTAACGCCAAGCATCAAGCAGCTGCACAAGCGGGTGGCCGACTACCTGAAGGAGGAACGGATCTCCTTTGACAGTATAAAGGAATACGCAACGCCACGGCGGATGGCCCTGTTGATCGACGGTTTGGCTGATAAACAGCCCGATATTGACGAATCCGTTAAGGGCCCGGCCAAGAAGATTGCCCAGGATGCTGATGGCAACTGGACCAAGGCGGCTATCGGTTTCACGCGTGGTCAAGGGGCCACGGTCGATGACATCGAATTCAAGGATGTCAAGGGCGTTGAATACGTCTTCGTAGAGAAGCACATTGCCGGGAAGCCGGTGGCGGAAGTACTGAAGGGCCTTCCGGATGTTATTACCTCAATGACCTTCCCAACCCTGATGAAGTGGGGCTACAACAACCTTCAATTCATCCGGCCAATTCGTTGGCTGGTCTCCCTGCTCAATGACCAGGTCGTACCATTCAAGATCCTGGACGTTGAAGCAGGCCGGACTACCCGGGGCCACCGCTTCCTGGGCCACGACGTTGAATTGAGCCAGGCCACCGACTATGAGGATGCCCTCCACGACCAGTTTGTGATCGCCGACCAAGCTAAGCGTAAGCAGATCATCACGGACCAGATCGACACCATCGTTAAGAAGAACGATTGGGTAATCGATAAGGATGCCGACCTGCTGGAAGAGGTTAACAACCTGGTGGAATGGCCAACCGCCTTTGCCGGCTCCTTCGATCCCAAGTACCTGGTCCTGCCCGATGAAGTCCTGATCACTTCGATGAAGGATAACCAGCGTTTCTTCTACCTTCGTGACCACGAAGGCAAGCTCTTGCCACACTTCATCGCGGTCCGCAATGGTAACAGCGAGTACCTGGACAACGTGATCAAGGGGAACGAACGGGTGCTGGTTCCACGGCTGGAAGATGCCAAGTTCTTCTTTGAAGAGGACCAAAAGATCAGCATTGACCAATACGTTGAACGGCTCAAGCGGGTCAGCTTCCATGACAAGATCAGCTCAATGTACGACAAGATGCAACGGGTAGCTGTCATTGCCCGCCTGATTGGTAAGAGGCTCGGCCTTAACGATACTGAGCTGGCTGACCTCGATCGGGCTGCCCACATCTACAAGTTTGACCTGACCACCCAGATGGTCGGTGAATTTGCCGAGCTCCAGGGGATCATAGGTGAGATCTATGCCAAGACTTTCGGTGAAAAGGATGACGTGGCCGTGGCTATTCGTGAACACTACATGCCAATCTCTGCCGAAGGGGAGTTGCCACAGACTAAGATTGGGGCTATTCTGGCAATTGCTGATAAGCTCGACAGCATCATGAGCTTCTTCGCTGTCGGCATGATTCCATCCGGCTCCAACGACCCATACGCATTGCGGCGGCAGGCCTTCGGAATTGTCCGGATCATCAATGACCGGAACTGGCACTTGCCACTGATGGGGATGCAGGCGGCCGTCATTGAAGCCTTCGATCAAGCCGGCTTGAAGCCCGACTTTGACCTCACTGCTAACCAAGGCGAGGTACGGGCCTTCTTTCTTGACCGGATCAAGCAGCTGTTTGCCGGTGAGAAGCTGCGTCACGACATTGTTGACACGGTTACGGATACCCAGGGTGTCGACATCGCCAACGTGATTGAGGCGGCTCAGGCCATTGACAGTCACAAGGATGATGCTGACTTCAAGGGCGCGGTTGAGGCGCTGACGCGGGTTCTGCGGATTGCTAAGAAGGGGAAGTTCGGTGCTGAGATGCCAACTGTTAACCCGGACTTGTTCGTCAACCCGTCTGAACAACAACTCTACGATGCTGTAGCAGATGTTAAGAAGCAGTTTGCTGACCGGACCGTTGCTGAAAACTTCACCGCCCTGCGCGGCTTGGCACCAGTGATCAGTGCTTACTTCGATGAGAATATGATCATGGATAAGGATGAGGCTATTCGGCAGAACCGGCTGGCTCAGCTGACTATTCTGGCTCGCTTAGCGGCAGTCGTTGGAAACCTGAATGTTTTGATTGTCAAGTAACGAGGGCTTTCATTTGAAATACTCGCAACTTGTGGTATCATATATATTAAGTGAATTATGGTTAAATGATTGATTGGAGGGTCGCATTCCGTTGGGTTGCGGCCTTTCGTTACTGTTCGCGAACCTATCAAGTGGGGTGATTCAATGGCCAGAATACCACGTGAGATAATCGATCAAGTTCGTAATTCAGTTGATATTAGTGATGTCATCGGACAATACGTCCAACTCAAGCGGGCCGGCAAGAACTTTACTGGCCTGTGCCCTTTCCATAAGGAACAGACCCCATCCTTTTCTGTCAATGCTGAAAAACAGTTTTATCACTGCTTCGGTTGCGGACGGAGCGGGAACGTCTTTCAGTTCCTGATGGATTACAAACATATTGGCTTTGTTGAAGCCGTCCAAGAAGCTGCCAAACTGGGCGGGACTAAGCTGCCAACCACCTACACAACCAGCGAGGCGGCGCCAGCAAACAATCCCGTCAACCGTGAGCAGGATCAGCTCTTGGACCTGCATGAGAAGGCGGCCCAGCTTTACCACCACATCTTGATCAATACGCCGGCGGGGGAACCAGCACGACGTTACCTGCAAAAGCGGGGGATGTCGCGTGAGCTGATCGAGCAGTTTTCGATCGGTTTTGCCCCTGTGCAGCGGATCCTGACGCCATACTGCAATCAGCAGGGGCTCGACTACCAGTTGATGCGCAAATCGGGACTCTTTACCGAGGACCGGGATGGCAAGCTGCAGGACCGCTTCATTGAGCGGGTAATGTTTCCAATTCGTAATGGTCAGGGACGGATCATTGCCTTCTCGGGCCGCCTGCTGAGTACGGAGCGGACTGACCTGCCCAAGTACCTCAACAGTCCGGAGACCCCGATCTTCAACAAACGGCGGACCCTCTTTAACTTGGACCTGGCCAAGAAGGCCGCGCGGTCCGATGGTCGTCTTTATCTCTTTGAAGGGTTTATGGATGTGATTTCGGCCTTTGGTGCCGGAGTGGAAAACGGGATTGCCTCGATGGGGACGTCCTTTACTGAGGAGCAGGTTCAGATTATCAACCGGACCACCAAGCAGTTGGACATCTGTTACGATGGCGACTCAGCCGGGCAGAACGCTATTGACCGGGCAATCGGCTTGGTCAACGCCCACCAGAATGGGCAGCTGGCGCTTCGGGTGGTTCAGTTGCCGGCGGGGGTGGACCCCGACGAGTATGTCCAGCAAAACGGTGCTGATAAGTTTCGGGCCTACGTACATGACCGTGAGGAGACGACGACTGATTTCTACCTTCGCTTTTTGCGCAACGGTCGTAACCTTGATAACCAGCAGGAATTGATGACCTACCTGGATGCTGTTCTTAAGGAGGTTGCGGTATTAGATGCACCGCTGGAACAGGACATGTACCTGAGCAAGCTGGCCGATGAGTTCAAGCTGGATAAGGCCGCTCTGCAGGGCCAGCTTCGGCAGCTGCAAAGTGAGCGGCGGGCCCAGCCCACATCACCGGCCCAGGCATATCAGGAGCAAGCAGCTGCTGCCTACGCGCCGCCGGTTCAGCCGGTAGAGGTCAAGATCAGCCGGACCGAATTGGCTGAACAGATCCTGCTGCGGTACATGCTGCATGACCCCAACGTCTGGAGCCGTGTCCGGGCCCAGGATGATTTCCACTTTGTTCATGAGAAGTACGAGTCCCTGTACATGGTGGCCAGTAGCTACTTCTCGGAGTATGGCGATTATACAACCGCGCGCTTCCTTGACTACCTGGTGGATTATTCGGATCTGCGGGCAACCCTCAGCCAGGTTGAACAGCTGACGGTGAATCCGGATGTGGATATGCAGGTAATCGATGACTGCCTGCATATCCTGACTGAGCAGTCCCCATTGCAGGACCAGATTAAGAAGGTCCGGGCCCAACTTAAGGAGGCCAGTACGCTAAACAACACTGAACTCGCTACTCAATTGACAATTGATCTGATAAAGTTATTGAAGAAACAACAACAGTATAAAGCGGAGGAGAATAAATAGTATGGCAAAGAGTAAGAAGAAAGACCTTGTTATCTCAAACAGCGATAATTTTGACCAACATGAATACGACACCGCTGTTGGTAAACTGATTCGCCACTACAAGAAGCAAAAGGAGGTCAAGTACGACGACCTGACCGAACAAATCGCCAAGCCCTTTGAACTGAATGCCAATGGGATCGACAACCTCCTGCAAAACGTCGAGGACGCTGGTATTAGTGTTGTTGATGGCAATGGTGACCCCGACCCGCGGGCGCTGAAGGCAACGGAAAAGCTCTCCCAGAGTGCGATGAAGGATACTTCGGCGCCAACCGGGGTAAAGATCAATGACCCCGTGCGGATGTACCTGAAGGAGATCGGCCGGGTCAACCTGTTGACGGCTGATCAGGAAGTCCAGCTAGCTCTGCGGATCGAGCAGGGGGATGAGGAAGCCAAGCAGGAACTGGCCGAGGCGAACCTCCGACTGGTGGTTTCAATTGCCAAGCGCTACGTCGGCCGGGGAATGCAGTTCCTGGACCTGATCCAAGAAGGGAACATGGGGTTGATGAAGGCGGTCGAAAAGTTCGACTACCGGCGGGGCTTCAAGTTCTCCACCTACGCTACCTGGTGGATCCGGCAGGCCATCACGCGGGCCATCGCTGACCAGGCCCGGACGATTCGGATTCCGGTTCACATGGTTGAAACGATCAACAAGCTGATCCGGATTCAACGGCAACTGCTCCAGGACCTTGGTCGAGAACCTCTGCCAGAAGAAATTGGGGCAGAAATGGATATGCCAACGGAGAAGGTCCGCAATATCCTGAAGATTGCGCAGGAACCAGTTTCTCTGGAAACACCAATTGGTGAAGAGGACGACTCCCACCTTGGTGACTTCATCGAGGACCAAGATGCCACTAGTCCAGCAGACCACGCGGCTTACGAAATGATGAAGAAGCAGCTGGAGAATGTTCTGGATACCCTGACGGACCGGGAAGAAAACGTTCTGCGGTTGCGGTTTGGCCTTGACGATGGCCGGACCCGGACCTTGGAAGAAGTCGGGAAGGTCTTCGGGGTTACCCGTGAACGGATTCGTCAGATCGAAGCAAAGGCGCTGCGGAAACTGCGGCACCCATCACGTTCCAAGCAATTGAAGGACTTCTTGGAATAAAACAGTTCCTATTAATTAAGTACGGTAAAAAGGTTCTATGATATTCGGTAAGGATAAGATGAATTCTTATCTTTATCGTTTTTTGTTACTTGCTGTACCATTGATT
>NZ_CANCWK010000036.1:0-17079 GCF_947381495.1 Limosilactobacillus galli
GTCATAAAGATGGCAAGGATAGCGTTGTTCTAGTAATGACTGATCGTTTTTCACGGGTTAATATTACGAGAAAAATTACCAGTAAAACTGCATATGCAGTGAATCATTTTTTTGTTGAGTTGCGTCAGAAGCTTGGCAAGAATGCTTACTATCGCATTTTTAAAACAATTACTTCTGATAATGGTTCTGAATTTAGTGAGTTAACGCGAGTTCATGACCATGTTTTTTACACTGACCCATATTCTCCTTGGGAACGCGGATCCAATGAAATCAATAATCGTTTTCTCCGGAAGGAGATTACTAAGGGCCAAGCTATTAATGATTATAGTAGTGCCCAGATTATAGCGACCAATAACTGGATGAATCACTATCCACGAGCCATATTTAATGGACGTTCTGCAATGGATGTTTACTGTAAAGCATTCTATCAAGAGATGTCACGTTCTCATCAACCAATAATTAATTGGTCAGTGCTATTTATTTCAGCTTAGTGGCTAACTTATTCTTGAAATTTAGGTCAAACATTTTCATTGTATGTAAGCGATTTCACTTACAAGATTACACTAATCAATTAATTTTATAATGTAAATATAATTTATAAAACATTATAATTGTGCTCGACAATAAATTAATTGCAATATGTCAATTGCAGGCTATTTTGTCTAGGATTACAAAACTTTATTTATAATGGCACCCGCACATTCACATGGTGCCCATTGAAGTGAATGATCAACGCCTGCTTAGGCTGAAGATCAACCATCATTGTCACACCATCGACCCGGAGACTCCGGGGGCCGGCATAGTAGACGTCAAGGGGCCGGCGTCGCAAACGTGAAACGGACCCGCAACAGTTCTGCAATGAACTTGTCCGGATCAATTGTCGGCAGCAACTCGCTAATCAGTTCCGTCAGACTCACTTCTCTGGTCATTGTCACCCCCTTCCTTAACCTATGCCTGGACGTCATGCTGGTAGGAAATTTTGCTCCGGCCATTAACCGAGGTTACCCGCAACTGGTCCGGAATCTGCTCTTCCAGCTCGGTCACGTGGCTGATAATTCCGATCATCCGGTGGCCCTCAAGTTCCTGTAAGGCGCGCAGGGCATCGGCCAGGGCGGTCTGGTCCAAAGATCCGAAGCCCTCGTCGACGAACAGGGCATCAATGCTAATTCCCCCGCTCTGTTCCTGAATGATCTGACACAGGGCCAGTGCCAGGGCCAGTGAGGCCATGAAGCTCTCCCCGCCGGAAAGGGTCCGGGCACTCCGCGTCTTCCCGGCATTATCGTCGTAAACGTTGACCTCCAAGCCGCTCCACTTGGCCCCGGCACCATGGCGGTCATTGGAGAGTTCAAACTGGTAACGGCCATTGGTCAGCCGGTCCAGCTGCACATTGGCTGCCGTCAGGACCTCCTGGAAGTAGGCCTGCAGGACGTACCGTTCCAGACTGAGGTGGTTTTCCGTATTCCCGGTAACCACATCGGTCAGGGTCTGGAAGGCCGTCAGCTCCTTCTCCTGCCGCCCGTTAGCCTTAAGCAAGCGCATGACCTCCTTCTGCCCCTGCGTTAATTGATCCTGTTGGAGATTATGCTGGGCCACATCCTGTTGCAATTTGCTCAACGCTTCTTGAGCCTGACGCAAGGTCTCCTGGGTCTTTTCAATATCAGGGGCGGGCCGATCGGCAATCTGAGTGGTCAGCCACTGCACCTGCTGTTCGTTATCATGGACCTGGGTCTGGTAGTCACGAATCACCGTCTGCAGTTTGGCCAGCTGGGGCAGCTGCTCCTGGGTCTGATCCCAGAAATCCCAGGCCAGATCAGTACGGTAATCTTTGAGGGCCCGGCTCAACTGTCCATGGCGCTCCGCCTGCTGTTTTATCAGGGTCGCATGGTCATCCTTGACCGTTGCCAGGCTATTTTCCGTGACGGCCCGTTGCTGAGCAGCGACATGCCGTTCCTTGTCGGCCGCCTGCAACTGATCAGTGAATTGGGCGAACCGTTCCTGCAGGTTGGCCACTTGCTTCTTGACGGTAGCTTCATCCCCGAGCACTTCCGGCAACTCCGCCTGCTTCGTTTGCAGAATCGTCTGGTCCTTCGTCAACTCCTGCTGGACCTGCTGAAGAGCTGCCTCGTCTTTTTTCAATGCCTCCTCAAGGGTTGGCACTTGTTGCTGCAGTTTCTCCAAGGTCTGCCGCTCCTGAGCGGCCGTCTGCTGTTGATCTTGCAAGTCCTTCACCGCAGCCTGGAGCTGTTGGCCGTACCGGGTAATCTGGGCATCCCAATCATTTGGCAACTCGTCACTATCCAGGAGCTGGGCAAGTTGGACCTGCGCAGCGGCAACCTGGTTCTGCAGGTCGGCCAACTGACTCTGAACCTGCTTGGCCCGCTCTGCCGTACGGCTCTGGGTATCCCGACTGGCTTGCAACCGGTCGCTGGCTGCTTGGAGCTCCTTGTCCGTCACCATCACCGCCTGACCATCCACCTGTGCCGGCTGCGGGTGGTCAAGCGCTCCGCAGACCGGACACGGCGATCCCGGCTTAAGCTTAGTGGCTAAGCGGGCGATCTGGTAGCGGGCGTCGGCATCATTAAGGTCAGCGAGCTGCTGAGTCTGCTGTTCAACCATCGTTGCCTGCTGCTTGAGTTTAGCCGCCAGCTGGGCTTGCTGGCGGCTGGCATCCTGCTGAGCAGCACGCAGGTCCTGAAGCACTTTCTGCGCTCGTTGCAGGTCATTGTAGTGGCGCTGTTGCTGATCCAGGGTCCGTCGCGTCGCTTCCAGGTCACCATGTGCCGCCAGCTGGCTGGTTACCGCCGTGATCTGCCGGTTCAAGGCAGCCAGCTGTTCCTGATGAGCGCCCCGCTGTTGCTGAGCCGTGGTCAATCCTTGTTGATCTTTCTTGACCTGAGCCAACAGCCGGTTGAGTTCTGCAAACAGGGGCAGCTTTTTACTCAGCTCGTGAGCCTGGTCGCGAAGCTTCTCCATTGCCGGCTGCTTGGCCGCCAAATTCTGATAGCCCTGCTCACTATCCTGCAAACGCCCACTGAGCTTTTGCAGCTGAGCGGTCAGCTTCGTAAGCTGTTTTTGCTGGTCAGCCGCATGCTGCTCACCATCCTGCCACTGTTGAAAGGCAACCTGGTGCTCTCGGAACCACTGTAGGTCCGCCAATTGGGCCTGCCGGTCGGCCATCAGGTCTTTCTGCGCAGCCAGCTGTTTGGCCTGCTGCTTAGCGGCCGTCAATTCCTTCATCCAGTGCTGGAGATCCTGCTCATCATGCAGCTGCTTGGTAATCTGGTTGACCTGCATCTGCTGAGCATCCTTCTGCTGGCTCAGCTTAGTCAGCTCCTGATGCAGGGCTTTCAGCTGATTCTCAACCGCCGCCAGCCATTCATCGTTACTAAGCTCGGCATCGACAGTGGTGACCCGCCCCTTAATCGTCTGGAGTTTATTCTCCTGGGCAGCGAGGTCATGCTTGCGGTTTGCCAATTGCTCTTTCAGCTGCTGGGCCCACTGGTCGTAAATGGTGGTATTGAACAGATCACGAAGGAGCTCTTCCTTCGTGTTGCTGTCCGAATCCAGGAACTGGCGGAACTTGCCCTGCGGTAGCAAGACGATCTGCCGGAACTGGTCACGGGTTAGGTTGAGCAGATCGGTGATGAAGGCATCGGCCTCCTTGATCTTGGTAATCGCGTGTGGCTGGTCGCTCTCAAGAGGATAAATCAGCTCCACGGCCTGATTATGGTCGACTGGACGCCCCCGCCGCCCGATCAGGGTCTGTTTCGGCTTCCGCATGATCCGATAGGTCTGTCCCTGGTGCTGGAAAGTGAAAGTCACCCTGGTCTCCTTATCGGGAGCGGCAAAGTCAGAGCGCAGGGCCGTCGCCGACCGCTGCTCACTGGTGGTCTTGCCGAAAAGGGCGTAACACATTGCATCAAAGATCGTGGTCTTTCCCGCGCCAGTGTTGCCGGACACCAGGAACAAGGAACGCTTATCAAACTCCTCAAAGTCAACCACGGTGTCCTCATAGGGGCCAAAATTTTGCAGTTCAATTTTTAACGGTCGCATTTTTTAGTCCTCCTTATTGATGGCGGTCAAGGCGTCGGCCGCCCACTTGGCTTGCTGGGCGTTCATATCAATCCCCATGGTCTGCTGGTAGAAGTCCGCCAGCAGTTCGGTTGGCGACTGTTTTCGCCGGGTCTGGGAATGATCAACAGCAATCTGCCGCGCCTCATGGGTCCGGTGAAGACTGATGATCTTCGGGTAGTGTTCGCGGAGCTTGTTGAGAACATCCGGGATCCGCTCGTGATCCGTCAACTCCACATCGTAGAAATCGTCTTGGGGCTGTTGGGAGCTTTCCGCAATCAGCTGCTCAAACGACCCCTTGAGTTTATGAATGTCATGGGCGGGCTTAAGCGGCACCCACTCTGCCTTGAAGGGAGCGGTGTCCACAATCCAGACTCCTTTCTCCTGGTCGGCCTCGGAGACCGAAAACTTCATTGGCGAGCCGCTGTACCGGACCCGCTCATCATGCAGGGCGTTGCGGTTGTGGAGGTGGCCCAGGGCAACGTAGTCAAACGGCGCCAGGGTCGTGGTTGCCACGGCGCTCAGGCCCCCGACCTCGATGGTGGTCTCCGAGTCTGCCGTCCGCTCACTGCCCGCTGCAAAGAAGTGGGCCATCAAGACATGGTGCTTATCAGGGTTGAAGTTCTTCTGCATCTCAGCAACAATCCGCGCCATTGCGGTATTAATGTCACGGATCTTGTCATCCCCAAAGCAGTTTCGGACCGCCTGGATGCCGAAATACGGCAGGAGGAAGAATTCCGTATCCCCGATCGTCACCGGTTGAAAGGCCTCTTCCAAAGTCGTGTTCAGATAAAAGAACTCCCGGGCAAACCAGTCGGCCCCGGTCCCGAGCCGGGTGGCCGAATCATGGTTCCCGCTGATCGCCAGGATTGGCAGGTGATCGACCAGGTTCAGCTGGTACAGTTCCTGATTGAGCTGGTGAACGGCAGCCTCGCTGGGGATGCTCCGGTCGTAGAGGTCTCCGGCAATTACCACTGCATCTACCTTCTTATCCTGTGCGATCCCCTCAATTTGCTTAAAAACATTTTGCTGGTCGGCCAACAGGTCAAAACCATTCAGATTCTTGCCGACGTGCCAATCGGCGGTATGCAGAAAGCGCATCTCAATGCCTCCATTTCTCATTTTTACTTCTATTATAATAGATACGGCAAAATTCCCCAATTAGGACAAAAAAACAGGGATAGACAAAACGTCTATCCCTGTTTTTACAGAGGGCGGTATGTGGGATTCGAACCCACGCGTGCCGGACCCACAAACCGGTGTGTTAACCAAACTTCACCAATACCGCCAACATATTCAGTTCAGGCAAATAGATTGCCAATGGAGAATAACGGAATCGAACCGATGACCTCCTGCTTGCAAAGCAGGTGCTCTCCCAGCTGAGCTAATTCCCCAAAAAGTGACCCGTGCGGGATTTGAACCCACGATACCAGCGTGAAAGGCTGGTGTCTTAACCACTTGACTAACGGGTCATAAAGCGGAAGACGGGATTCGAACCCGCGACCCCCACCATGGCAAGGTGATGTTCTACCACTGAACTACTTCCGCATGTCGTCCTTGACAACAGAAATAATAATATCAAGATTTCCGTTAAATGGCAAGGACTTTTGGCAAAAAATTCAAATAAACTTTTAACGACGCACCAACACTGGATAATCGCCGCCAGGTCGTTGGCTAATCTCTCCTCTTAATCCGATTAGTCATCGTCATCCTGGTAGTGCAGATCATCGTACTTCTGGTCCGCCTGTTGCTGGGCCATGGCCTTAGACGGGTAGTAAACCGCCGTTACCCAGTTTTCGGCCCCTTCGCCGACAACTAGGACCTTGACCGGTTTCCCATCGATATTTTCCGTCTTGACCATGTACGAGGTCCCGTCACCGGCACCTTGGAACCATCCCTGAATATTCAACCAGGTTCCACCATCATCGTGAAGGAACTGGGTCCGGCCCCAGTCCTTCGTTGCACTGACCTGATCATCGCTTGGCTGGTCGTTATCCTGCGCATATTGGGAATCCTGGTGGTAGAGCTTGACAGTATCTCCATCAATGTTCATCTCATGATCAGAAATGGTAACTGTCGATTCATCGTCGTGGTCAGCTGAGTACCAGGTTCCCTGCATATCGGCGGGCACCGCAAATGGCCCCTTGTTGCCATACTTGCCGGTTGCATTGTCATCATAGCTGGCAGCATTCGCATTGCCATTGCTGGTCGCCCCGCCGCTCTTATCAACCACCTGGGCATTCTTAGCCAGGTCATTGACCAGGGCGCCCTGGCCATGTGCATTGACGTACTTCGCCATCGCCGGCTTGCTGATGGTAACCAGCTTTTTCGTCCGCTTCCCCGGCTGGGCTCCTTGATAAATCACCACGTCGTCATTCTGATCAATCGTGTACACCAACCCGTTTGCTTGGCCGCCAGCGGTAACATCGTAGGCCATCCCCTGGCCATTGTCACTGAGCTGGTAACGGCTAGTCGGATAGAGGTTGACCTGAAGCCCTGATTGCCGCGCCTGCTTGGCAGTCTGTGCCCATGCTCCGCCGTAGCGATTGCCAGCGTAGGCCGTGACTAGGCTGACTGATTGCTGTGGTGACATCCCCTGTGCACTGACCTTCACACTGGACTTCTTGGCAATCAGACTGGCAGAGGAACTCGTCGACTGCCGTTGCTGATTGGATGAGTTATTGCTACAGCCAGCTAAGGTCAGGGCCGCCAGCCCCGTTGCTAGTAAAATTCCCGTTTGTTTCCTATTCAATGAAAAGACTCCTCCCCAAAGTGCTTATACATTTATTATAACGCCAATTGGCGGTTAGAGATCCAGAATCCGCAGCCGGGCCTGCCATTGCGCGGCAAAGTTGGCCCGTTGCCACTCGTTGATTCGTTTGTTGCGGACCCCTACCGCCTGGTTCAGGTAAGTGACGCCATTGTGTTTCAGCGGCGGATGGATCCCATGAAGATGCCCATAGAAAACATCCTTAACATTGCCCGCCGCCTCGAGGAGCTCCGCCAGGCGGTCACTCCCCATCATTGCGTTGATCATCTGGTAGAAACGTTCCTGCCGGGGCGTCCGCACCGCCGCCGGACGTGGGGCCAGTAGTTCGTGCCGGGGGCAAAGTGGGTCAGGAAGAGGACCCGTTTCCCGGCATCCCTGGCCGCGGTCAGCTGGGTCGCCACCTGGTGGAGAACAGTATCCATCCGTTCTTGGTCGTCCCCTGGCTGGTCAATCTCGCTATCCAGCCAGTACACCCGTTTCCACTGGCGGACCGCGGACGGATCATCACGGTAAGCCGAAAAGCCATAGTCATACCAGCCATTATTGCCGATCACCCGCCAGTTTGTCCCCGGCAGGTCAACATAGTGGCGGTGCAGGTAACCGGGATCCGCCAGATTTTCAGTCAGCGTATAAGGAGCGTGCTGAAGAAGGTCATGGTTGCCGGCAATGTAGTAGACCTGGACCCGGTCCGCAAGCCGTTCCCGAAGCGTGGCCATGTATTGGCGGGTCTGGGTAAAGTCATTAAAGAGGTCACCCGCGTAAAAGTAGTATTGAACACCGCGACCCAGCGGGTACTGGGCCTGCATTTCCAGTGCCGCCCGCGGATCGACTTGATTGACATCGAGGTGATTATCACTGCTGATCGCAATTCGTACCATTCTAAGTTTCCTCCCTAAAATCAAAGAAAGCATCCCGTGTCCGGAATGCTTCCTAGTTTACTTATTTTGGTTGGCGCGTCAAGAATTGCATTCGCGCCCCAATGATCTTGTTTACGGCTGGTATCCCATTCTTCACGTGCAGCGCCTTGAACGGGAAGGTCGCCCGATAGGTAACTACCCCGGGATCAGCGGCCTGCTTCAGTGAATCGATCACCGTCTCGCTAGCCGTCGAGCCCGTCAGCAGCTGGGTGAAGACGCCTGGCAGGTTGACCTGCAAAACCTTGGATAGGAAGGCCACCTCGGGCAGCGGCAGGGGCTGGACCCCGACCTGATGAAATTCGTTGCCGGCTTTGACGAAGATGACCTGGTAGAGGCCGGGAGCATTCTGATCCATCACTGCATTGCTGGCCTGGTCGCTCACCGACTGGAACTCGTAGTCCGGCACTTCCGCTGGGTAACGGATGGCCGTTGACTGGTAGTTGAGCTGTTCCGGAGAAAGCAGGTTGGTCGTCGTTCCCAGCGGGTAGGCGTACTCCCCTTCAAAAATATAGTTGAAAGCCACCAGCTTGGTTGCCCGGCTGTCCAGTTGCGGCAACCGGTCATCGGGCAGGATGATCAGCCGGCTGTCGAGCTCCATCTGCGTGAGACTGGCCAGCAGCTGGGTATAAGAGGCCGGAATAAACAGCAGTTGCGGCTGTTCCACCTTCAGGAGCTGAAGGATGTTCTCCGGCGTTGGCGGTTCCAGGTAACGTTTGTCACTCAGGTCGCTAACCAGGGCCACCGAACTAGGATTGGTATCAACAATCACCGTATGGTAGCCCTCGCGATGCAATTGCCGCATCATGGAGGCGACAAAGTAGTCCCCGGCATTACTGAGGCCCAGCCGCAGTCCGCCGGTTCCAATCACCATGGCACTCGGCTGAGCCGTCTTGGTCCCTTCATTTTCGTCTTCTAAGGCCGAGTAGAAGCTGCTGGTGTGCTGATCAAACTCGCCGGCCGAGGGTTCAATCTCCTTATACTTAGTTGTGATCTGGTGGTCGACCAGCATCTGGTAGATCCGGTGCGGCGTGGTATTCCATAGCCGCGCAATCAGCTGGTTGCTCAAACCGTAGCCCTTGGCCTTGATCAGGACCGGTTCCTTGTTCGGGTTATCGATAACCTCCCGGATCAAAAGCCGCATCTTGTTGATCTGATCGAAGTAGAATGGGTCGATCTTGGTCATCTCCGCCAGTTCGTCGACGGAATAACCACGGTCCATCGCCTCGATCAAGACGAACAGCCGCCCCGCCTCGGGGTGAACCAGCTTGACAATCAGCTCGTCATCCGAGAGCTTCTTCTGGGCCGCCAGGTGAAAGTCGGCGGGTTCGCGGTAACGGGATTCGATGGCCTTGAAGAGCGCTTCAATTGTGCTCCGGCCAACCCCGAAGACGGTCCCAACCGACTTCTTCTCCGTTCCCAGCAGCCGGCTGGCCTCGGGGATCTCATCGAAGCCCCACACCGGTACCCGAGCAGCAATGTAGTCCATCGTCGGCTCCACCAGGGCCGCATGCTGAACATAATTGGGACCCAGGTCAATGTCACGCAGGAGCTGGCCGGCGTAAAGCTGGGCACAAACCTTGGCGATCGGGTACCCGGTCGACTGCTCAACAAAGGAGGTCATCCGGTCAAAATAGGGACTGTTTTTGATGACGTAGAACTTATCATCTTCCGCATTCAGGGCGAATTGAACGTGGTTGGTCCCGACAATCCGCAGTTTCCGCGTAATCGCAAAGGCGGTGTCCCGCATATCCTGAATCTGCCGGTCAAGAAGGGTCTGCGGCGGATTAAAAGCCACCGAGTCCCCGGCGTGAATCCCAATCGGATCCATGTCCTCAATCATCGAGAGCATCATCATCGTGCCCGAGGCATCCCGCTGCACGACCACTTCGATTTCCTTGTACCCCGCCAGGCTCTGCTGAACCAGCACCTGTTCGGCCCGGGACTGACTCAGGCAGTTCTGGACTGCCGATGCCAGTTCCCGCTGGTCATGGACAATCCGCCGGGTACTATTGCTCTTTGGCAGGACGGAGCGAATGATTACCGGGTAGCCCAGCTTGCGGGCTTCTTCTAGGGCATCCTGGTAGTTGCTGACCGTCACGACTGATTTCATGGGAGCGTCCATCTTGTGCAGGGTCCGACTGAGCAGGACCGGGTTGTTCACCTGACGGATCGTCGCTTCCGGAACCCCCAGCAGCTTAATATCCAGCTTCTGGATGATTCCCTTTTCCAAAAGCTCCTGGGTCAGTTCAAAGGCATGCTGGTTGCCCACGGTCGGCAGGATCGCCTGCGGGTGGTAGTGCTCGATCAGCGTAACCAGGTGCTCCACGTTCAGCGGACCGATGCAGGCATGGTCGACCGCCGCCCGGTTCTCCAGGCTAACCGAAAACGGGTTATCATCGGCCAAAATGGTTGTGATCCCTAGCTTCTTGAAGGCCGTCGTGATCTGATAAGTAGCCGCGTCAAGCTCGTCACCGTGCTGGACGTCATTGGCCCCCGCGCCGATCACCAGAACCGATTTGATTGCTGACTTTGCCATTAACGCCGCGCCTCCTTCCGCTTCATGATGTCCAAGAATTCATCGAACAGGCCATCCGTTTCATCCGGACCTGGGGCCCCATCCGGGAAGAATTGAACTGAAAAAGCCGGGTAATGCCGGTGGCGCAGTCCCTGAATACTGTTATCGATCAGATCGACATAGGTGATAAAGAGCTGCGAGCGGTCGACCGTCTGCGGGTCGATCCGGTAACCGCCGCCCTGGTTGGCATAGACGATGTGGTCGGTGATAATCTCCTTGAGCGGGTGATTCATCCCGTGATGTTCAACCGGATTGCGCTGGACCGTCGCCCCGTTGGCAATCGCAAACAACTCATGGCCGAGCCCGATCGCAAATAACGGCACCTTGGTTTGGATCTGCTGGATCATTTCCAGAACCGAGCGCTTAATGCTGTTCGGATTGCCGGGACCGCTGGACAAAACGACCCCATCCGGATCCAAACGCAGGATCTCTTCGGCAGTAGCGGTATACGGCAGGACCGTGACGTTGCACTTCCGCCGACTGAGCTCTCGCAGAACCCCGTTTTTCAGGCCAAAGTCCACGACTACGACACTCATCCCCACGTCCGGGTTCGGGTATGGCTTGGGGGTAGACACCTGGGCCACCTGCTGATTGGTCAGCACTGTGGCGTGTAGCTGGTCAAAGGCATGGTCATCGGGGACCGGCACAATGCTCCCCTTCAACGGCTTTCCGGCGTCACGCAGCTTGTGGATGACCGCCCGGGTATCGATATTGGTGATTCCCGGAATATTCATCTGCTTGAGGTAGCGGTCGAGCGTCTGCTGCTGGGGATTATCCGCCCCGACATTGGACAGTGAACGCACAATGACCCCCTTGATCGTCGGCACAATCGTTTCGTAGATGTTGTGCTGAATACCATAGCTGCCGATGTTAGGCTGGGAAAACACCACAATCTGGTTGTTGTAGATCTGGTTAGTGATGATCTCCTGGTAACCGGTCATGCTGGTATTGAAAACCACTTCACCAAAGGTTACCGCGGGGGCCCCGAATCCCTCCCCGGCAAATGTCGTTCCGTCTTCAAATATTAGGTATCGTGCTGTCACTTTATCACTCACCCCTAATTGGATTCTCATCTCTTATTATGCCGTACCATGGCATAATTTCAAGAATTTAATTGTCGATTTTATCAAGCTTGTCTAGCATTTTCTGAAAGTAGGACGGCAAGGGGGCGGTAAACGTCAGTTGCTTGCCGGTCCGGGGATGCTTGAAGCCCAGCAACCGGGCGTGCAGGTATTGGCCATTCCCCGGCAGCGTCTTCCGGGGACCATAAAGCGGGTCACCAGCTAGGGGATGGCCGATGTACTTCATATGCACCCGGATCTGATGGGTCCGGCCCGTCTCCAGGCGGCAGGACACCAGGGTGTAGTGCTGGTAACGCTTGAGCACCTTGAAGTGGGTCACCGCGTGGCGGCCGTCAGCCACCACCGCCTGCTTCTTACGATCCTTTGGCGACCGGCCCAGCGGCGCGTCAATGGTCCCCCGGTCCTCCTTGATCACCCCGTGCACCAGGGCTACGTACTCCCGCTCGTTAGTCTTGGCCTTGAGCTGGGCGGCCAGGGAACGGTGGGCCATGTCATTCTTGGCCACCATCAGCAGGCCCGAAGTATCCTTATCGATCCGGTGAACAATGCCCGGCCGGAACTCGCCGTTGATGGTTGACAGCGGCGAATGGTACAGGAGGGCGTTGACCAGGGTGTGATCGGGGTGCCCAGGCGCCGGATGAACCACCATCCCCTGGGGTTTATTGACAACGATCACGTCATCATCCTCGTAGACAATGTCGAGGGGAATATTCTCCGGTACCAGGTCGATCTTCTTCGGCTTCTCCGGTTCAATGGTGACTACATCCCCCACCGCCAGCTTGTACTTGGGTTTGACCGGCTGGTCGTTGACCTTGACGTGGCCATCCTCGATCCAGCGCTGAATCTGCGAGCGCGAAAACTGCTTGAAGTGGTGGCCAAGCTGCTTGTCGATCCGTCCCGTCAGCGCCGCAGTGATTACCAGTCGTACTGGTTCATCCATCTATCAATCATCCTCCCGTAAAATTGCAATAATTAGGATCAGCACTCCAATCGTCAGGCACGAGTCTGCCACGTTAAACACCGGAAAGTTAACAAAGAGCAGCTCGAACATGTCAACCACGTAGCCATTCATCAGCCGATCAATGAAGTTGCCGAGCGTCCCGGCCAGTACCAGCGCCAGCCCGATCATCAGCGGCCACTGCCGCCGCCAGCGGAACATCAGGTAGCCAATGACGGCGATCGCCACCACCGAAATAATGGCGAAGAACCACTGCTGACCCTGAAGCATGCTCCAAGCCGCCCCGTCGTTATGCAGGTCAGTTAGCGCCAGGACTCCCGGGATAACCACGTGGCTGGTGCCGAGCGCAATCGACGTTGCCACCCAGTGCTTCACAAGTTGATCGAGTACCACCAGGACCACTGCTAAGATTAGGCTGATACTAATGCTCACGATCTGCACCCTCCGCCTGGTTGCTGAGCGCCAGTTTGAGACGTTTAATAGCCTTTTCGCTGAAGGTGAAGTTGAGGACTTCACCGTTGACGGTCATTGTTACCGTATGTTTGGTAAACCGCGGCTGCCGAATATCAGCCAGCGGGATCATCAAGTAGTCGCGTTGCAACAGTCGGCTGAAAACCAGCTTGGTCGGGGTAATCAGCACCGTCCGCCGCTTGATCTCCAAAAATGTTAAAATAGCAAAGGCTGCAAAGAAAACGGCCGTTATCCACTGGAAATGGGTAATCTCAAGCCAAATAATCAGACCGATTAAAAATAGCAGGAACGTCCAGCACCAGCTGATAATGGTACCGGTTAGGTCCGGCTGATAAAAATAACGGGTCTCTTCTTCCATAAAACAGAGTCTTCCTTTCAAAGTGAGGTAATCTTAATGTTAAAACTATACACCGATGCCGCCAGCAAGGGCAATCCAGGTCCCACCGGTCTCGGCGCCCTGATCATTGATAACCACCAGCAGTACCAGCTGACCGCCACCTTAGAGCGCGCCGATAATCATCACGGCGAGTTCGCGGCTGCTCAGTTCGGCTTCCAGTACTTATTGGACCACTTCGGCCCGCAGCAAACGGTCCTATTCTACACCGACAGCCGGGTCCTCAGTGACGCGATTGGGAAAAATTATACAAAACATTACCAAGCGGAACTGGCTACGCTCAATCAGCTCATCAGCCAGTTCACAACCGTCATCACCCAGTGGATCCCGGACCAGCAGAACCATGGGGCCCATCACCTGGCCAACCAGGCGCTCCGGTCGCTCGAATAGGTGTCCATTAATATATACGTAAAATAATGTTATTAGTATCTGGGTGGTAAAATTTATTGTATTATATCATCTTCGCTCCATGTTCATCAGCTGTCCGCATATATAAGGGGAGTACGGTAAATTTATTCATCGTACTCCCCTTATTTTGGTTTAAGCACTAGTCTTTTCGGCGAAACCAGCCAAAGAGGTGATGCCGCTGGTTTTGCTTCTCCTGCATTTCAGTCAGCTTAGCAATTGCCTCGCTCATCCGGGCTTCGGTGTCAACCTTACGGGCATTGCGGGCGACCTCACTACCATTGTAACGTTGCTCTAATGTATCACTATTCAGCCAGTGGTCGAAGTTCTTTACGTCAACGATGAAGCCAGTGCTCGTGTGCTGATAGCTGATCCGGTACTTGCGGGGTAGGTACTGAAAATAGCGGTCCATCAGCATTGAGCCGCTGTTCCGGGCCGTGTTATCCGAAACCTTGTTGAACAGCTGCTTATTAATTTGGGCCTTCAAGCGACCATCCTGTTTAACAAACATGATGTCCGTGCCGATCTCCGCCTGGTTAATCAGCATTGTCCAGTCGTTGCGGCCGACGAACAGGGAGTAGTCATAATTCTCCTTAAAGTAATCTTTTACCTGGTCGAACATCTCAAACTGCTCCATCGCCTGCTTCAATACATGTTTGATCGGGTACAGAAAGTCCTTTTCGATCTGCTCCTCTGTTGCCGGTGACACGTCATCGAAGAACTTAGCTAATTCCACCTGACAGTAGCGGTAAAGCCTATCATTGGCCCGGCCCAGGAGGTCGTTGAGCTTCTTTTCCCGCTCACTCTCCTCGCCTGCAAACGTCGATTCAAAGCTGAGGTACCAGAGCCGTCGCATGATCTCGGGCTTCAGCGAAAACTGCGATTTGCTATCACCCTCACGACGGTTCATCGTGAAGATAAACGATGGCAGAGGTTGGGTCAGATTACGATTATTAGTGATCTCCTTAATAAAGCGATCAAAGTACGGCCGGGTCGTCAGGTCAGGACTAATATCGTCGATCATCATTGGGTTAACCGGTCCACTGTACATGTAGTCATTCAATACATTCGTAATCGTCATGTTAATATTAGATTTCCCCAGCGCATAGTTTTTGGGATCAAACACCCCGCCGTCCAGGAAGTTGCCGCTCCCAGTCAGCTTGGCCGCAAAGCGCTTTCCCAGCGTTGACTTACCAGTTCTTCCCTGGCCGATCAGGGCAACCCCCAGCGGAACATCTTCCCGTGACTTGCCACTTGGTGACATCTCATACATATTCCGGATCTTCCACAGCCACGGTGCCTCAAACAGGAAGCACATGAAGTCGCAGGCCTGCCATCCCTCACCGACTTCTTTATAGTTGTCGTATTCATGAGCAATATCACTAAATAATTGAAGCTGTTCTTTAAGGGCTGCACCCGTTAGATCAGACTTTATTACCGTTGACTTAACCTTATCACCAATCCGGGGTGCCTCAAACAGCTGTCCATTATTATAGAAGAGCACCGGCTTAGGATAGAGGTCTTCCTCATGCTCAATTTTTCCGGCAGTGGTGTTATTTTTCGAAACGTGCTTGACCACCTGAGTTAATTTATATAGGTCTTGACCAATATTATTCAGCTGGCGCTTCTTGTATCCAGCATTTCCGAAGAGCTTGACTGTTTGAATGACACTTAGTTTTTCGCGTGCCGATAATTGCTTCATCTCTTCGTCAGATTCATGGTCAGCCCGATACTTTTTAACGTCTTCAGCTGGTAAAACGACAACATCTTTCTGACCATCGTCCTTATTTTTCAGCATATCGGCAGTATCGGTATAGACATTTATCTGTAATTGTTCTGCATTTTTAGCTTTGATGAAGCCTGCCATCTTCTTGGCATCCAGATAGGTGGCGGCCCGGTTGAAGTTATCGGCAAACATCTGCTGGTGGCATTGATAGAGCTGAGTCTCTCGGCTACCATAATCGGCGGCCAGCTGTTCGACGTTGTGATGTAAAGCTGCTTCAGTAAGATTCATCGAACCCGATAAAGCTAGATAGTCATGATCATTAGTCAGCAGGTACAGTTTCGTATGAATCAGTTCCTGCTTGGTGAAATAAAGTTTTAGTGTCCCATCTAGAATACGTTTGGTGAATTCACTCTTCTGGTTTTCATAACCATACTTCACAAATTTATTACGGTCTGTCAGCTGTGCCATTCGTTGGCCAATCGAAGCAGTTCCGTTATCGCTCAGGCCGAGGATCAGGGTCACTGACTGGTAACGTGGCAGGAGGTATTTCTCAATAAACTTGATCGACGAGACGAATGATACTCCTCTGAATTCGGTTGGCTTTTGGATGTGCTCATCCGCAAACTTCCAAAAGTCGGCGTCGGTCACCAATGTTTGCTTGGTGTAATCTAAGATATCTAGCATCCCCGTGCTCCTCCATTTCGATTAAATGCGTAATTACTGCCTCATAAATTATATCATGAGAAGATAGACTACAGCTGAGCCAAAGTATGGCTATCCCGGTATTGATCACAAGTTATACTCATTCAGCAATGCTTTCCGTGGGAAATTGCTTATTGAAGGCGTCGATAATCCTACCGATATTAGCAATCCGTTGTGCCGGGATGGTTTTAAAACGCATAATGCTGTGCAGCTTTTTCATCTCCTTGACCGGCTCATCCCCATCATAGTCAAGGAATTTTTTGCCTGCCTGTGCTGCGGTAAAATTTCGTTATCTCTCCCCCGCATCTCAATATGTGTCTTCGTCAGATAGCGCTGAAAGAGTGTTTCAATCTTTTTAACCAGTCCATCACATCTTTATTTTCATCAAAAAGGCGATGAAGTGTATCCGTATCTACAGAATCACTTTTCTTTGAATCAAATGAACCATCAAAAAATTCTTTCATTGCACCATCACTAATAACATGACTCTGTTCAGTGTTAAGCCAAGGATCTTCTGTATGAGTTTGCCTCATCAAATCATAAGCAGATTTATAACCATATACAGAATAAACACCTTCCAAAATATCTGAACTTTCTTTATCATTTTGTAGTTCATCATAATCTGTTTTGTCTTCTGAGGTAATTGGATAATTTGAATTTACGATACCTCGACAATGTTTATACATTTCATGAATTACTGCAACAGCCGGGCCATATTTCCAAGCCACGATATCATTGTCAAACATGCGACGTCCCGTTATTGATAAGCTAGCCGCTTGAATATAGTAAAGCAATTTCATGGCTTTCATTTGCGTTAACTCTTCAACGTTGGGGTTATCTTGCATGTCTTCATAATTTTTTACACGCAACCAGTTAAGTATTTTAAAAACATCATACATTACTAACCCCTCCTTCGTTTAAATAATTCTACAGTCAACCACCACGCCCTAAAGGACGTGGCTTGTGAGCAAACACCCTTCTGATGAGTGCTTGAACCACAATTTGCAT